>JABDDR010000027.1 GCA_013287505.1 Gammaproteobacteria bacterium | reverse complement strand
ATCTTGGTTGAGTCCAGAGTTTAAGCTTTATTTAATCAAAGAATTTCAACGCTTGAAGAATGATGAAAATCATCGTCTGTCGCTTAACTGGAATTTAAATCGAACTTTTTCAACAGCCAATGTTTCGCCTGCAATCACAATTTGCCCGATCGAATTATAATTCGCAGGGCTTACAATGCCACTATTTGCAGCGTTTTTACAGAGTTCTTCAACTTGATGATCTTCCAATCCAACGATTGCCGCCATCGCACCCGCTTCTTTTGCAACAGCAGATTGCATATATTTTCCGCGAAGGCAAACCAATGAAATCGCATCTTGAAATTCGATGGCTTCTGCGCAAACCAGCGCAGCATATTCACCTAAACTATGCCCCGCTACAAATTGCGGATTTTTTCCGCCGAAGTGCTTCCAACATTCCCAAACAGCGATATCTGCTGCTAATAATGCGGGTTGTGTAAATTCAGTTTGGTCTAATTTTTCTGCGGGACCGTTTTGTGTTAAATCCCATAAATCGTAGTGTAATGTATCGCTGGCCTGGGAAAATATTTCTTGAACACATTTTGATTGCTGAGCAAGCTCGGATAACATGCCAATGGATTGTGAGCCTTGGCCAGGAAAAAGTAATGCGAACATAATACATCCATTAAAAATAGCTTTATGCAAAATTTTTATCAGCCAACTTTTTAACAATGATATTCGTTGTTAGTGACTGTAGTTGAATAATAGCAATTTCATTAAGTTTTTTTAAACGATCTGATTGAGACAATCCCATGCGAATAAATTCAGCATTCATTGCTTCAATATTTGTTAACACCAATAATTGCTCAATCGTTGCATGCTCACGCATATTACCCTCTAAATTCGGATAAGTGTCGCGCCATTCTTTTGCTGTTTGATTAAACAAAGCAACATTTAGCACATCCGCTTCGTTGGCATAAACAAAATTTACTTGGTTTGCATTAACAATAGTAGGAATAATATGCGTTTTAATAGCATCAGTATGAATACGATAATTAAGTTTGGATAAAGTTCGATTTAAATTCCAGTTAAGCGACAGACGATGATTTTCATCATTCTTCAAGCGTTGAAATTCTTTGATTAAATAAAGCTTAAACTCTGGACTCAACCAAGATCCAAATTCAAAAAGCGAGATCTTTATGCGCATATGTTCCGCCACCATATCGACCTGCACGTGATTGCACACCGATAGCACATGTAGCCTCTATCCATTTTTTTGGCGTCATGCGAAAACTATTTAAACCAGCCTGAGTTTTAAAGGTGTCGAATTCGACACCTTTAAAATCCGCGTTATGAAGTTGTTCCCAAATCCCTAAAAATTCAAGTGTATTACGATTGCGCATCCAATTATAAATTAAATCCTCGCCGCCAAATTTTTTTGCCATATCTGTCAAACAAATATAATCCTCTTCATGCTTTGAAAGGACATTAATAGCTGCGCCCTGTACGTTTATTATTATTTTCTTTTCTTTTGCCATTCAAAGTACCTTTAAAAGGTAATCAATAAACCACCAGCGCCGATCCCCACGCAAATCCCGCACCAAACGCTTCTAATAATAATTTGTCTCCGCGTTTGATTTTATTACTTTTTACCGCAAAATCCAGTGCTAGCGGAATGGATGCGGCTGATGTATTGCCATGGTCTTCAATTGTTAAAATGACTTTTTCCATCGGCATATCTAATTTTTTTGCCATCGCTTGAATAATACGTAAATTCGCTTGATGAGGAATCAACCAATCTATGTCATGCTGATCGATGTTTGCTTTTGCTAACGTTTGATCAACAATTTCGCCCAGTTTATTGACGGCTACTTTAAACACGGCATTACCCTGCATTTGCACGTAATTTTTCGCATTGCCCGACCACAACGCATTTTCTGCAAATAATAAATCAGCATATTGTCCATCGGCATGAATATGTGTTGCTAATATGCCTGGTGTTTCGCTCGCTTGCAAAATCGCAGCGCCCGCGCCATCACCAAATAAAATACACGTGCCACGATCCGTCCAATCTGTCACGGTTGACAACGTATCCGCACCCACGATTAAAACATTTTTACAGCTACCCGAACGAATATATTGATCAGCAATATTCATCACATAAACAAATCCAGAGCAGCCGGCATTCACGTCAAATGCAGCGCATTCATTCGTCATATTTAATGCTTTTTGAATGTCACACGCCACACTGGGAAATAAATGATAAGGCGATGCAGTGCCAACAATAATTAAATCAATATCATTGGGAGAAATATTCGCGGAAGCAATTGCAGCACGTGCTGCAGCAATGGCCATAGTGCAAGTGGTGTCACCGCTATCGTCTACTAAATGACGACGACGAATACCCACGCGTTGCACAATCCATTCATCAGTGGTATCGACCATTTTTTCAAGGTCAGCATTGGTGAGAATTTTTTTGGGAAGATAACTGCCGGTGCCGGCGATTTTAGAATAAATCATTTTAATATGTCACTCACTTGTTTGCTTATTAATGCGGGAATATTTTTTTCAACTTCTAAAATGGCTTGTTCGATAGCGCATGCAAATGCAAAAATATCCGCGCCGCCATGACTTTTAATCACAATGCCATTTAATCCCAGCATCGACGCGCCATTGTGCTGACGCGGATCAATTCTTTTTTTCAAACGATTTAATATGGGCAGTGCAGGCAAAACGGATAATTTCGTCCACCAATTTTTTTTGATTTCTTGTTTTGCAAATCCTGCGATTAATTTTAAAGTACCTTCACACGCTTTTAATACGGAATTTCCCACGAATCCATCGCATACCACAATATCAGTTTTACCTTGAAAAATTTCATCACCTTCTACAAAACCCGTATAATTTATCGCGTTGCATTGCGCACATAAAACAGCCGCATTTTTTACTTGCTCATTACCTTTAATATCTTCAGAACCGATATTCAAAAGCGCAACGGAAGGATTTTGCAAATTATTGACGGCTTTTGCGGTAATCGCCCCCATTACTGCAAATTGCAGTAACTGTTCCGGGGTGGAGTCTACATTCGCACCCAAATCCAGCACGCGCACAATATTATCATTCATTGTTGGAAATCGCGCCATGATGGCAGGGCGATCAATGGAGGGTAATGTTTTTAAAACGAAACGCGCCGTTGCCATTAATGCACCAGTATTTCCAGCAGAAACACAAGCTTGCGCACGACCTTCTTTTACCAAGTTGATCGCAACACGCATGGAAGAATCTTTTTTGGATCGCAATGCAACACCAGGTGATTCGTCCATAGCGACTACTTCAGACGCATTTTGAATTTCGATACGATCTGCAATATCAGCGCTTTTTGATAGAAAAGGCGTAAGTTGGTCGGATAAACCGACGAGAATCAATTTGAGATCGAGGTGACGACGTAAAACTTGGAGTGCGGCGGGAACTGTTACGTTTGGTCCGAAATCACCACCTTGAATATCAATTGAAATTGTTTTCATAGTGGTTCGCTCGCTAACGCGCGGCTCCCTATCGCGCAGAATGCTTATTTATCGTCTTTATCGTCTTTTGCAATCACTTCGCGACCACGATAAAAACCATCAGGGGTCATGTGATGACGTAAATGTCTTTCACCTGTTTCAGTATCGGTTGAAATACAACGCGCAGTCAATGCATCATGCGAACGACGCATGCCACGACGAGAACGGGTAACGCGGCTCTTTTGAACAGCCATGGTAAAGCTCCACTTTAATTAAAAATTAGGTCGGAAGTATAGCAGCTTATTGAATGACTGCAAGTAATCACATAATCGACTGCCAAGAAATCATACCCTTCTCAACGGATTTTATGGGAAAATGGACATCAGGACCCGGCCTGTACATACAATATTCACCTTCAAAAAACTTTTGAGGTTTGTAAGGCGCTAACGCTGTTTCCAAAGTAGCCTCTGCCGCCATTTCCGTGGTCACATCATAAACGGTCACTACGCCTTTGTAGCCAGATTGAGCATTTAACGTAAATACCGCCATTTTCATATTGGGAAACACAAAATGAAACTGAGCTGTTTTTATTTCAGATGCGCTGGGACAAATGATTGGCGCGGCAAAAGCCGTTGTTGCGAAAAATGCAGCTGTTAAAAAAGTAATTGCGCTTGTTTTTAATTCCATAAGATTATCCTTAGTTAGTGGTTATTAAACGGTGTCGTGCTCACACTGTTCATGCTTTGGCACCATCGGCAATGCCAACAATATTTCATCTTCAATCATTTCATATACTGAAATTAATTCGTCTTGCATAAAAACAGGCTCGTAAGTACTCGGCAAATTTTTCGCGCGCTCATCAGATACAACAGGACTCAATAAAAATTCATGGTTGATAGGGTGTTGCATCACACTATTGCAGCGTTGGCAGATTAAATTTAGCGTTACTTTAATAGCGCCTTTAATAAAATACAAACGGGCTGCATCTTGGTCAAATTGTAAATCAACTTCTGCTTGATGATTGTCCTGATGACAAATTTCTTCTAAACGCGAACACAGTGATAACGGCAATTCTCCGTTTAACTGTATATGCTGTTTCGCAAATTTAATAGGATCGAGTGTTTTTGGGAGTTGCATACAATATTTCTTTGACTATAGACAATACTTTCAACGCGCTTGCTAACGCAAGTGCTTCTAAACTATATCACTAGCGCTCATTACGGCTAAGGTCTTTGCTCTGACATAAAATCCACCGGCGCTTCAAATGTAAATCGTTTTTGTCCGGGTAATGTAAACGCTAATTTTTCAGCGTGCAAGAATAAACGTTTGCTGCCTAACCGTTGCGCAAACTTTTTGTTGGTCTCGCGATCGCCATATTTTTCATCACCAATAATGGGATGACCGTAATGCGCCACGTGCACTCGAATTTGATGGG
Organism: Gammaproteobacteria bacterium; assembly: GCA_013287505.1. GTDB lineage: Bacteria > Pseudomonadota > Gammaproteobacteria > Coxiellales > Coxiellaceae > 2-02-FULL-42-43. Next base: position 13,965 of record JABDDR010000027.1, on the reverse strand, counting down.
TGCGACCGGTAATTAATCGTGCACGCAACAAAGTCATAGCGTCGAATTGCTGAATGGGTTCAAAAATGGTTTCGGAAGGTTTGCCTTCTTCATCAGCAATGACCATTCGTTCACCGCCTTGCAAATAATTTTTGGTGAGTGCGAGTTTGACGTGCTTTTTCCCCAGCTTCCAAACCCCTGCCACCAACAACACATACGATTTTTCAATCTCATGCGCTTTTTGTAAATCTTGCAGTGCCAATAATGTCGCGCGATTTTTTGTGAGCATCAGGCAACCCGATGTTTCCCGATCTAAACGATGTGCCAACGATAAGTTTTTAATATCTGGACGAATTTGACGAAACGCCTCAATCAATCCACATTGCACATCACTACCACCATGCACCGCCAGACCAGCCGGCTTATTCAATACAATGAAGTCATTGTTTTCAAAAATAATGGATTGCTTCAAACACTCCGTTAAGCGCGATGACGGGCGCGGCGTTTCATTTTCAGAAACACGTAATGGCGGCAAACGTACAATATCGCCTAACTGTAAACGATACGTCGCTTGAATGCGTCCTTTATTCACACGCACTTCACCTTTACGCAAAGCTTTATAAATACGTGAATTTGGCACGCCTTTTAATTGAAAAATAAGGAAATTGTCAATGCGTTGACCGGCGTGGGATTCGTCGATAGTGATGAAAGTTGCCATATAATCAGCCGTAGAGACGCATTCATCGCGTCTTTCGTTTTTGTCTTTTGGAGGAGTATATAGAGTTTTTATTGCGAAACAAGATTAGCCTTGATACCATCGACGAGTTACTTACCCGCATTATAACAACGCGGCCAAAAACACAAACACACGTTGCTCGTCTTGGATAAAACCATCACGTGGTAATAAAAAATTAATTGCGCTCAAAGACAGAGAATCCTAAGGTTGCACACAATAGAATGAAACGACTTCAAACAGATTTCATAAACCTAGACTTTTGTCTCGCAGTCAACTGCGAGCTGTCACACACCATTTTGCAAAATCAAGTATTAACAAAAATGATGCAAGGGGTCATGTTGAGCGCCTGAAAAAGGCTATAAACAATGATTAAAAGAATGCTTATTAATGCAACGCATGCCGATGAACTGCGCGTTGCAATCACAGCGGATGCTGTTTTGGTTGATCTGGATATTGAACACCCCGGTCAAGAACAAAAAAAATCGAATATTTACAAAGGTCGTATCACCAGCATCGAACCCAGCTTGGGCGCTGTGTTTGTGGATTATGGTTCCGAGCGCCATGGCTTTTTGCCACTCAAAGAAATTTCGCCAGAATATTTTGTCACCCCTCAAAATACCGATTCACTGGCTGACATCGACATTCGAAAAGCGCTGAAAGAAGGTCAAGAAATCGTCGTTCAAATCGACAAAGAAGAACGTGGCACCAAAGGCGCGGCATTAACTACGTTTATTGCCTTAGCAGGTTGTTATCTGGTTTTGATGCCCAACAATCCTGATTCTGGCGGTATTTCACGCCGTATCGAAGGCGATGATCGTGATCAACTGCGTGAAATCATCGGCCAACTGCCGATTCCTGAAGGCATGGGTATTATCATTCGCACAGCAGGTGTGAGCCGCTCCAAAGAAGAATTGGAATGGGATTTAAAAGTCTTGCTGCGTTACTGGGAAGCAATCAAACAAGCAGCGGTTGCAAGACCTGGCCCTTACTTGATTCATCAAGAAAGTGATGTGATTATTCGTGCAGTGCGCGATCATTTGCGTCAAGACATCAGTGAAGTGATTATTGATGATCAAAGTGCGTTTCACCGTGCCAAAGAATATATCCGCCAAGTGCGTCCTGATTTTATCGAACATCTCAAACTTTATACTGACACCATGCCCTTGTTCAGTCGCTTCCAAATTGAACGACAAATTGAAGCTGCGTATCAACGCGAAGTGCGCTTACCCTCTGGCGGATCCATCGTGATCGATCATTCTGAAGCATTAGTGGCAATTGATATTAACTCAGCACGCGCTACTAAAGGCGCGAGCATTGAAGAAACTGCTCTACAAACCAACTGTGAAGCAGCAGATGAAATTGCAAAACAACTTCGTATTCGCGATATCGGTGGTCTCGTGGTAATCGACTTTATCGACATGACGCCGACAAAAAATCAACGTGAAGTCGAAAATCGTTTACGCAATGCATTACGCTTGGATCGCGCACGCATTCAAATCGGCCGTATTTCCCGTTTTGGTTTATTGGAAATGTCACGTCAACGTTTACGTGCATCACTGTCCGTTTCAACGGAGAACACGTGCCCCCGTTGCGATGGTCGCGGCAGTGTTCGCAGTGTTGAATCCGTTGCGATATCCATTGTTCATCTCATTCAAGAAACCGCTTCTCGCAATGGCAACTCGCATATTCAAGTACAATTGCCAGTGGATGTTGCAACGTGCATGGTGAATGAAAAGCGCGATGTACTAATCGAAATTGAAAAACAATCGCCCGTAAAAGTGACCATCATTCCTAATCGGCATTTAAAATCACCGCATTATCACATTAAAACCAGCAAAGATGAGCACAGCAAATTAACACCCAGTTACAAGCTGGTCAAAGTGCCAAAGGCAGATGCGATTCCGCAAAAACCAATTATACCTATCGCTATTCCTGAACCAGCCATTCAAAAATACTTAACAGATGAATTGCAAGTGCCGCTACCTAAAAAACCGCAAGGCAATGGCTTGATCAGACGATTGTGGGATGTGATGTTTGGAGGTGAAGAAACGCCAAAAAAACCAGTATCTCGTTACGGAAACACAAAAAGATCGCCGGCAACTAAAATGCAACCACCCATTCTGCCTCGTGAATCTGCAGAAAATACACGCGATACGTCGCGCGAAGGGCATGATCGCAATCAACGCCCACGTCAAGGAACGGATAACCGACATAAGTCAAAACAACGATCACAACAACAAAGACGTGATCGTGGACCTGAAGGACACAATCGCGACAACGACAGAAATCAAAACCGTGATAATCGCAATCGTGACAATCGCAACCGCGATAATCGAGACAATCGAGACAATCGAGACAATCGAGACAATCGCGGCAACAATCCTGTTGCGGCAGAACAGCATGCGCCAATAAAGCCCGTGGAAACACCCGTTTTTGAAGCAGAAAAACCGATTTTACCGCCGGTGATTGAAGCGCCACAACCTGAAAAAATTGCGCAACCAATTGTAGAAAAAGCGATGCCAGAACCCAGCACACCTTCAGCGATTGCCGTGCCTGCTGAAAAATATCAATCCAATTACAAAGGATTATCAGCTGGTAAGCCATTGCAACAAGTGACAACGAAGAAAGAAGAGTGATGAGTGTGACTGCGCACTTCTCGCTACCTATTCAGAAGCCGAGCGACAGCGTCGGCGAATCCTTAAAAGCAGTTATTCTTTTATCCGGCGGATTAGATTCCGCCACGTGTTTGGCAATTGCAAAATCGCAAGGATACGAATGTTTTGCGCTCAGTTTTGATTATGGACAAAAACATCATTCCGAATTAAATGCCGCCAAAAAAATCGCGGCATTTTTTAAAGTAACACGGCATGAAATTGTCACATTATCTATCGGCAATTTAGGCGGTTCTGCATTAACCGATGATTTAATTTCTGTGCCAGATTATGTGGACGAAAAATTGATCCCCGTCACTTATGTTCCCGCGCGCAACACGACATTTCTATCTATTGCATTGGGTTGGGCAGAAATTTTAAATGCCGATGCGATTTTTATTGGCGTAAATGCAGTGGACTATTCTGGTTATCCCGATTGTCGACCAGACTATATCGCTGCATTTCAAAACATGGCAAATTGCGCCACAAAAGCAGGTTTAGAAGGACATCCCATCAAAATAGAAACACCCTTAATTGCTTTGAATAAAGCAGAAATCATTAAATTAGGATTTGATTTAGGTATTGATTATGCAATGACCGTGTCTTGCTATCGCGCAACGGATGATGGTATGGCATGCGGCAATTGCGATAGTTGCGCCTATCGAAAAAAAGGATTTATCGAAGTGGGAATTAAAGATTGCACACGGTATTATCAAATTAATTCGCGAACATAATCCAGATCTGCTTGTGTATCAACGCCCACAGAAATTGCGCCATCAACAATGCCAACATGAATTTTATATCCATTCCACAAAATACGTAATTGTTCGAGTGATTCTAGTTTTTCCGAAAGACAAGGCGACCAATTGGTGTAAGTTTCTAAAAATTCTGCGCGGTAAGCGTACATACCAATGTGACGAAAATAAGCGTCAGCGATAATGCCCTCGCTGACGTTTTTGCTTCCGCAAGCATCAGTAAAACGATCACGATCCCATGGAATTGGCGCGCGTGAAAAATACTGCGCATAATGACGGTGATTGAAAACCACCTTTACGATATTCGGATTAAATAACTCTTTAGCGTCTTTTAATCTTGCAGCCAATGTGGCGACTTTCACATGATCATGTTCCGATAAATTTTGTGCGAGCTGCAGAATTAAGTTAGGTGACATCAAAGGCTCATCCGCTTGCAAACCCACAATAATCTCGTCTTCGTCAAATCCTAAATTCGCAACGGCTTCTGATAATCGTTCAGTACCGGACTGATGCTCGCTTGACGTCATGCAAACATCAGCACCGAAATCTTCGGCAATTTGCGCTATTTTTTCATTATCGGTGGCAATAACAACACGTACCGCACCTGATTCAATGGCGCGTTCATACGCATGTTGAATCATGGGTTTTCCGGCGATATCTAATAACACTTTTTCGGGTAAGCGCGTTGATTCTAAACGCGCGGGGATGATGACATGAAAATCCATACAATTCTTTCTCTGTGATTCGTTGGTTAATATCTTCTATGGCGTTGCAGTGAGATGTGTCGACAACCTTTCGCATTCGCTAACGCTCGGCCTCAGTCCTTTATATTATTATCTTCACGCGCTTCGTCGGGTAACATAACGGGCACTTGATTTTTTATGGGGAATGCTAATTTATCGAAGCGACAAATTAATTCTTGTGCGGCGTGATCATACAGTAATTTTCCTTTACATAAAGGACAAACGAGAATATCGAGTAAAGCGTGATCCATAAATTATTTACGTATGAATTTATATTGCGTAAAAGTATCATTAAAAAATAAAATCGACAATTGTTTTTTATTTTAAGCAGCGGCATTAGGGGCAAGACCCGTTGCAGCGGCTCCAGCGTTTAAAGCAATTCGGTCCAATTCAGCCTTGGCACCAAATGTCATCATAAAAAGGGTTTCAGCTAACTGGTGAGAATTCAGTAGGTCAATATTTGCCTCAAAATATAATTGCAAAACCAATTCATCCTTTCCAGATACAATGTCACCCCGTTTTTTAATCAGAGTTAAAATAAGTGACTGAGTAACAACATCGTTTAAATCGCATATAGCGTGGTGCCGATTAAATTCTGCTAACGTGATGATTTTGGGCGTTGGCATATCGCACGCGCTATATTCAATATTTCCATTGGAAAGTGATACGTACAATTTACGCCTTTCCATTTCGGACTTAGAGGGAAGAGAACGAACAGGCGCGAATTTCCATTTATTGGTTTCAATAGAAGAAATAAATTTTTCTACGACATTATGCATAATCAATGTTTTTAAAGAAGGGCGTCCAAAAAGACCACCAGCATGTTTAACGACAGCCCACCCTCCTGCCTCATGATTTAAAGATAAAAATAAAGGTAATGCATTCTCAGAATTCACAGGGCCATGACCATCTTGCATCTGTGTTGCACTATCAGTTAATGTTGCATCCATCACTCTTGAAACACCATACAAAATATAATTCCACGTGATAATTGCACCAAATTCCAACGAGGAATCCGTTTTTGGCGTCTCAAATGAAGCTTCACCAAAAGGATTCACTTTGGCGTCACGCTGAACATGGTAAGTGCTAATGGCTGATTGAATACATTCCGCGAGAATACGTCGATGGGGAATTTGACTAATCCATTCTGCAAGCGCTGGGGATAGGGCAGCTAAAGCTTGGTCTGTAAGCTCATCACTTCGCCTCATATGTTTCTCCTGAAAATCTCGAAAAAACATTCGGGACAGCAGGATTTGAACCTGCGACCCCTTGCACCCCATGCAAGTGCGCTACCAGGCTGCGCTATGCCCCGAAGGCAAGAAGATTACACCGCTTCTAACTCTTCTACAACCTTTTCAAGCTGAGATAATACGGATTGTAGGGTTGCGTGAGAATGCTGCATTTTTTGTAAAGACACACTTTCATCACCCGCCAATTGCAAACGAGCACCTTCAATCGTGTAGCCTTTGCCATATAATAAATTTTTAATTTGGCGCACCAGTAAAACGTCTTTACGCTGATAGTAACGACGATTGCCACGTCTTTTCGACGGGCTTAATTGCAAAAATTCCTGTTCCCAATAACGTAAAACATGCGGTTTTAAGTCACATAACTCACCCACTTCGCCAATGGAAAAATAAAGTTTATCGGGAATGGGTGATAAATCAGTGTCACTTATGCTCGTCGTCTCGTCCCTGTGTTCCGACATAATGCTCTACCCTAGATTTTAATTTATGACCCGCTCGGAATGTCACCACACGACGCGGACTGATAGGAATCTCTTCGCCTGTTTTTGGATTACGACCTGGTCTTTCATTTTTATCACGCAAATTAAAATTGCCAAATCCCGACAATTTCACCGATTCGCCTTTTTCCAATGCGGTTCGGATTTTTTCGAAAAAACATTCAACCAATTCTTTTGCTTCACGTTTATTTAAGCCCAAAGTATTAAACAAATGTTCAGCCAAATCAGCTTTTGTTAGCGCACCCATATTTATGTCCTCAAGGTTGCTTCCAATTCCTTTGCTAGCGTTTCTACAACACCATGAATTATTTCGTTTATTTCCTCATCCCTTAGAGTGCGGGATGGATCTTGAAACGTCAAGCCCAAAGCGATACTTTTTTTACCAGCTTCAATGCCCTTGCCACGGTAAACATCAAAAATTTGGATATTCTTCAGCTTTTCACCAGCCTGCTCAGTAATTATCCGGCAGACCGACGCTGCGCAAATCGCATCATTCAAAACAAGTGCCAAATCACGACGCACGGAAGGAAATTTTGAAAATGATGTATAACGCGGAACGATTGATTGCTTGATTTGCGCTAAATCCAATTCGCACACAATCACCGATTGACGAATATCCAATTGATTTAAAATATCAGGGTGCACTTCACCCAACCAACCGATTATTTTTTTATCGCGAACCAATGCGCATGAACGACCGGGATGCAAAGGAAGACGATCACCCCCTTTGAAAAAGGGGGTCGGTTCGCGCAGCGAACCGGGGGGATTTTCAAAATCCCAACGATAATTTTTGATATTCGCCAATTGCAATAACGCATCGACATCTGCCTTGAGATCATAAAAATCAGCAAATTTTTGCTTTTCATCCCATTGTTCAGGATTAACACTGCCTGTTATTGCAATAGCCAGTTTTGGTGTTTGTGATTCTGCATCAAAACATAAACCGGTTTCAAACAATCGTATACGTTCACACTGATGACGCAAATTCATTTGCACCGCTTGCAATAATCCCGGCAAGATACTCATGCGCATCACCGACATGTCTTGTGATAATGGATTTAACAATGCGACCGGTTTGCTATTGGGTGAAAATAATTGTTGAATGTCGGGTGCGATAAAACTATACGTCATTGCTTCGCGATAATCGCGATCAACCAAAAAATGTCGAAGTCGTTTATCACATAAGTTTGCTTCTGATTGCGGTTGAATATTTAAGGAAGCCGTCATCATTGCTGTCGGAATCGTATTATATCCTGTCATGCGTGCGAGCTCTTCGATTAAATCAATCGGCAAGCTCATGTCGAAACGAAATGAGGGTGGGATGACTGTAACGATTTGATCTATCCCGTCTTTCGTAACCAACATTCCCAGCGATGTAAGAATTTTTTCAACTTTATTGTCATCAATATTTATCCCTAAAATACGATAAATTTGATCATGCTTCAAAATTATTTTTTCGCGCGCAGGAAGATTTTCTGTTGAAACAATTTCGATTATTTCTGAAGGTTCACCGCCCAGAATTTCAATGATTAATTGTGTCGCTCGCTCCATTGCTTCGCGCGGTAAATTAAAATCAACACCGCGCTCAAAACGATACGACGAATCTGTGTTGATATTATGACGACGCTTGGAGAGACAAATTGTTTTGGGCGTGAAAAATGCCGCTTCTAAAAAAATATCTTTCGTGTTGGCAGAAACGCTTGAATCAATGCCGCCCATTATTCCTGCAAGTGCATGCACGTGTGCATCATCTGCGATGACTAAATCATCGGGTGTTAAAGTAATTGTGCGCTCATCTAATAATTTTATCGTTTCATTTTGTATTGCGCGTCGGATATGGATTTTATTTTTCAGTGTCGACAAATCAAATGCATGCATCGGCTGCCCTATTTCAAGCATCACAAAATTACACACATCCACCACAGGATTAATTAATCGAATGCCGGCGCGTTGCAAACAATGTTGCATAAAAGACGGTGTTTCAAGGGTGTTATTCACGTTGCGAATCACCCGGCCGACGTAACGCGGGCAGTCTGGAGACGCCAATACTGAAACAGGAATCGAAGCTCCGTGCGTGTGCTTGTGCGTATGTGTGGTCATGGGCGTGTAAATCAAACCATTTGCTGCAGCAATGTCGCGCGCAATACCTAAGATACTTAAACAATCACCGCGATTGGGCGTGATTTCAACATCAATAATATGATCATTTGCCTTAAAATAAGCATTAAAATCATCCCCTATTTTTGCATCACTCGGCAATTCAAGAATACCCTCAGCAAGAGATTGTCCTAATTGCAATTGTAATTCTTTTGCAGAGCACAACATGCCTTGTGATAATTCACCGCGTAATTTAGCTTCTTTAATTTTAAAATCACCTGGTAAAACGGCACCGACAGTTGCAACAGCCACTTTTAATCCTGCACGCACATTCGGCGCACCACATACTATTTTTAACGGTTCGCTTTTGCCAATAGAAACAACACAGCACGTTAATTTATCCGCATTCGGATGAGGTAACGTTGAAAGCACTTCACCGATCACCACGCCAGAAAATTTTCCTGCAACAGGCATGTATGATTCAATCGACAATCCAATCATGGTCATTTGATCGGTTAATTCTTGAATGGTGAGATTGGGGTTAACGAATTGTCGTAACCATTGTTCGCTGAATTTCATAGGAAAATCTCAATAAGTTATTCATTACAAACTGTACTTTCGCGCTCATTCACGTGAGCGCTTCTAACCTATATCACTGGCGCAAAACCATCGGCAAGTACGTGCTAGTGACATAGTTTAGAAGCACTTGCGTTAGCAAGCGCGATGAAAGTATTGCTGCCGTTCTTCTTGCTTTCGCACTCACTCACGTGAGCGCTTCTAAGCTTTATCACCGGTGCAAACTGTCAGCAAGCACATGCTAGTGATATAGTTTAGAAGCACTTGCGTTAGCAAGCGCGATGTAAGTATTACTGCTGTTTTTCTTACTTACGCACTCACTCACGTGAGCGCTTCTAAGCTTGCATACTTTAAAACTGCTCCAAAAACCGCACATCATTCTCAAACATCATACGCAAATCATTAATACCATAACGCAACATTGCCAAACGATCCAGGCCAATACCGAATGCAAAACCCGTATATTTTTCTGGATCAATGCCCACATTTCGCAATACATTGGGATGCACCATGCCGCAACCCAGTACCTCAAGCCAACGATCACCCCATTTCAAATCCACTTCTGCAGAAGGTTCTGTAAACGGAAAATAACCCGGACGAAAACGCAATGGAATTTGCGTTTCAAAAAAAGCATTTAAAAAATTTTGCAATAAGCCTTTTAAATGCGAGAAATTACAGTTTTCGTCAACCACCAAGCCTTCTAGTTGATGAAACATCGGTGTGTGCGTGACATCAGAATCTCTGCGATAAACACGACCCGGCGTAATAACGCGAAGGGGTGGCTTTTGATTTTTCATCACACGAATTTGCACAGGCGATGTATGCGTTCGCAATAAACGGCCATCAGGAAAATAAAATGTGTCTTGTGATTCTTTGGCGGGATGATGATCGACAAAATTCAGTGCGGAAAAATTATGATGCTCGTCTTCAATTTCAGGACCTTCCGCAACCGAAAAACCCATCTGTGAAAATAAAGCAACCACACGTTCACGCACGCGTGTTACCGGATGCAAACTACCAACCGATTTTCCACGACCAGGTAATGTCGCATCTATTTTTTCTGACGATAAACGGGCACTTAATTCAGCATTTTTTAATTGATTTTCTTGATCAAGAATCCAGGTTTGCAATTGTTGTTTTGCATCATTAATCCATTGTCCTGCTTTAGGACGATCCGCGGGATCCAATTGTCCTAATTGTTTTAATAAATCGGTTAACTGACTTTTTTTGCCTAAATATTTAACACGACATTCTTGAATATCAGCAGCATTTTTACAGGAAATAATGAATGTTTTTGCGTCTTGGAGAATCGCATTTAATTCGTTTTGCATGGAGCGCTCCAAATAAAAACCCCCTTTGAAAAAGGGGGTTGGTTAAGCACAGCGAAAACAAAGGGGGATTTTACAATGCGCCCGTTGCTTGCTGCGCTAATTTCGCAAATCCCACTTTGTCGTGCACCGCCAAATCAGCCAATACTTTACGATCTAAAGTGATGTTTGCTTTTTTCAAGCCATTCATAAAACGACTATAGGAAAGTCCATGTTGTCTTGCCGCTGCATTGATACGCGCAATCCACAATGAACGGAATTCGCGTTTACGTTGACGACGATCACGGTAAGCATATTGCAATGCTTTAATAACGGCTTGTTTGGCAACACGGAAAACGCGACTACGCGCACCGTAATACCCTTTTGCCATTTTTAAAATTTTCTTATGACGCGCTTTTGCTGTAACGCCACGTTTTACTCTACCCATTTTACTTCTCCACTTTTATTGGCGCATTCACAAATGTTTTGGGATTAAAACACCGTTGTGCGCGGGGTTGTTTTATTTATCACATAAGGAACGTAGGACGCCATTCACATCAGATGGACTCAATGATTGCGGACCACGAGATTGTCCTTTTAATTTCGGGGTTTTTCCCGTCAAAAGATGTCTGCGATTTGCACTACGTCTTTTTAACGAACCATCGCCGCGACGCATAAAACGTTTTGCAGCACCGCTGTTTGTTTTCATTTTTGGCATGATATCTCTCTCTATGTTGTCGCTTCGCGAACCACGCTCACGTTGTTCGCTAGATTATTTAATTTTTCGCTCTCGCTATCGTTCGCTACGCTCACATACGCTCAGCTTCTGCCTCGAGCTTCTCACTGCTTACTTCTTGCCGGCGGCAACCAGCATCGTTATTTGGCGTCCTTCCATTTTTGCTTCTTGCTCAATGACCGCGCCTTCTGGCAAAGCCGCTTTCACGCGATCCAGAAATTCAATGCCCAGCTGATGATGCTGCACTTCACGACCACGGAATCTGAGACTGATTTTCACGCGATCGCCGCGTTCTAAAAACTCACCAATTTTACGCATTTTAATGCGAAAGTCACCAATATCCGTTACAGGTCTGAATTTAACTTCCTTGACTTGAACGCGCGATTGATTTTTCTTTTGACTCGTTCGTCTCTTGCTTTGATCAAACACATATTTGCCGTAGTCCATAATACGACATACGGGCGGATCAACGTTCGGTGAAATTTCAACAAGATCGAGCGATACTTGTCGAGCCTGCATAAGCGCTTCTTCAATACTTACGATGCCAACTTGTTCACCATCTCTATCAATTAAACGCACACGTGGTACACGAATATGATCGTTAACACGCGTATTCTTACTTGCTCTGATACGAAATCTCCTTCAAAAACTCATCTACGCTCATCGTTTCGGATTGATCACTGCCAATCTTACGCACAGAAACTGTTTCGGTCTCTACTTCACGATCCCCTACCACTAACTGATAAGGTACGCGCGCAATGGTATGCTCGCGGATTTTAAAGCCAATCTTCTCATTTCTCAAGTCTGAGATCACGCGAAACCCAAGATTCTGTAATTTTTTGGCGACAATGTCTACATATTCTTTTTGTTTGTCGGTAATGTTCATTACCACCGCTTGAACAGGTGCCAACCACACCGGAAAATTACCCGCATGATGCTCAATTAAAATTCCTAAAAAACGCTCAAATGTACCGATAATGGCGCGGTGCAGCATAATAGGCGCTTTTTTCTCACCGCTTTCATCGATGTAAGTGCCACCCAAACGTTCAGCCGTTGAAAAATCCAACTGAATCGTGCCGCATTGCCACGTACGTCCTAAACAATCACGCAAATGAAATTCAATTTTCGGTCCATAAAATGCACCTTCACCAGACAAGACATCAAATTTTAATTGCTTACCATTCAACGCATCTGCCAAATCTTTTTCTGCTTTATCCCAAACAGCATCTGAACCAATCCTCTTTTCAGGACGCGTTGCTAATTTGTAAATAATATCGGTGAAACCAAAATCTTTATACACTGCTTGCACTTGATCAATAAACGCAGACACTTCATCTTGAATATGGGTCTCATTACAAAAAATATGGCCATCATCTTGGACAAACGAACGCACACGCATAATGCCATGCAAAGAACCCGATGGCTCATTACGATGACAACAACCAAATTCTGCATAACGAATCGGTAAATCACGATAACTTTTCATGCCTTGTTTAAAGACCTGAACATGACACGGACAACTCATCGGCTTGACAGCATACTGACGATTTTCAGATTCACTGGTAAACATTCCCGCATCAAATTTTGCAAGGTGTCCGGATTGTTCCCACAAACTTAAATCGACTAATTGCGGTGTATTAATTTCTTGATAACCACTTTTACGCAATACGCCACGAATATAATCGCGCATAACGTTTACCATCGTCCAACCATTCGGATGCCAAAAAATCATTCCCGGCGCTTCTTGTTGCAAATGAAACAAATCCATTTTTTTCGCAATTTCACGATGATCGCGTTTTTTCGCCTCTTCAATGCGATCTAAATATTCTTTTAATTTTTTTTGATCTTGCCATGCGGTGCCATAAACACGTTGCAGCATTTCATTTTTAGAATCGCCACGCCAATAAGCACCGGCTAATTTCGTTAATTTAAAGGCTTTTAATAAGCCTGTTCGTGGCACATGCGGCCCACGACACAAATCCACAAAATCATCTTGTTCGTAAATTGTGAGCATTTCATTTTCAGGAATATCACGAATAATTTGCACTTTATAGTGCTCACCCATTTTTTCAAATAAAGCAATAGCATCATCACGAGAAATAATTTTACGTGTGACGATAAAATTTTTCTTCGCAAGTTCTTCCATTTTTTTTTCGATTAACACCAAATCTTCCGGCGTAAAAGCACGAAAAGCAAAATCATAATAAAAACCATCTTCAATGACAGGACCAATGGTCACTTGCGCCGTGGGAAATAAAGCTTTAACCGCATGCGCCAATAAATGCGCCGATGAATGACGAATCACTTCTAGTGATGCATCATCGCGATCTGTAATTAATTTTAATGTCGCATTTTTTTCGATGGGTAATGTGGCATCAACTAATTTGTCATCAATCATTGCAGCAACAGTTGCTTTTGCCAAATTCGGACTGATGGATTCTGCGATTTGCAATGCAGTGACCGGGTGATCAAACTTCTTTTTAGAATTGTCTGGCAACGTGATCTCGATCATTGTTAAAAATTCCGTGTGTAAGCGTATGTACAAGCGCGAAATACTAACATATTGTACCTTGAGAACAAAATAATATTCTTGCAAAGGATGCGATTAAAAGCATAGGTTGTGCAAACATTGAAACAGCGC
>JABDDR010000026.1 GCA_013287505.1 Gammaproteobacteria bacterium | reverse complement strand
CTGTTACGCGTCTATCTAAAAGATGTCTCAAAGCCATCATCTCTAAATTTGTTTCAGAGTCAGCTAGCGTATGTCTTAAATTTGCACGTTCAATCTAGTTAAAATATTAATTAACAGAAAAATTGGGTGGTGGGAGACGATAACTCTTCTGGTTATGACAATGATTCGTTGTGTCAGAGCAGTTTTTACTTTTAACTGGGTCCATTGTCCACCCTCCTCCCAATGCCGCAATCAACCCTGCCGTCGATGTCATACGCAACGTATTCACATCAACCGCACTTTTTTCCGCAGAATAAGAAGCAGTACCCGCCTTATATTCATTTAATATCAGTCCTAATGCCGTTTTCGCATCAGCTGCCGCTTGATTTTGAACAACCGCTTGCGATTTTAAAACACGCACTGACACCAAATTATCTTCCACATTTTGAAATGCAGCGAGCACGGTTTGTCGATATTGCGCAACGGTTGCATCATAATTCGCGCGTGCTGCTCTCACTGTTGCAGCGCGTAATCCGCCATCAAACAGTGTTTCAGCCAATTGGGGCCCGATTGACCAGCTATACAACGGCGCTGAAAATAAATTACCAATCGTTTGCACACTCCACGAAGGTGTGAATGTTAAAACCGGAAAATAAGCGGCGATGGCAACGCCAATTTGTGCATTCGCTTGCGCCATGGTTCTTTCTGCAGCAGCAATATCAGGACGACGCTCTAATAATTCCGACGGTAATTCTGTGGGAATGCTTGGTGGATTACCAAAAAAAGGATGGTATCGCATGGTTAAAAAAGCAGGGGCTTCACCAATTAATACCGCAATCGCATGCTCATATTGTCCACGATTAATGCCTAAATTAATTAAAAGTGCTTGTGCGGTTTCTAATTGTGATTTTGCTTGTATCACATCAACCATTGAGTTTATGAGCCATGCCAGGTTAAGTTTTTTTCGTTTTTTAAAAAACCCTGAACCCTAAAATAAAAGCGAAAAAAGCGTAGCCTGGCATGATGAATTCCAATAAAAAAAACATGTCGAGTTTAGATTTAATTTCAAATGAATTTCTATTTCTTCATTGCGTTACAAACAATGAATATATCTTATCAATTGATTTTAAATCCATCCCAACAAAAATATGCTTTGTGCGCGAGCTAAAAAATCTTTTTAATCTGACAGATTATTCAGCATTATGGGTGAGACCCGATGGTCATATTGCCTGGATCGGTCATCTCAATAATCCATCTGAAATAACAAAATTACAAGAAATTATTTTCAAAATCACTTAAATCATGCCACTTAAACAAATTAGCTTGGTTCTAAAAAGTTATTGCAATTTATATTCATAAATTACGCACTCTACGCCTTTTATAATACTCTTTCCTAAATAAGTCATACCTACTTTTTGCATAAACCATCTGAAAATAATTTAAATCATTTTCAGTAACTGGTCTGAACCCAAAATTATCTGCTTCAAATAAGAATGATTGCTTCATAAATACACAGCACATTTAATCCCCTTTGTTAAAAATATAACTTATATTATTCAAGTTCACATTTTTCTTAAAGCAGATTTTTCAAGAATAGATTTTATAAATTCTGCTTTTTCATCTGTGTATTTTTCACGGTCAAATTGATATCTTTTCGCAAGATCAAATTTTAATTGTTCATAGGCCTTCGCCGTTTCTGGGTGATGAATTAAATAATCACGAAACGCGATTTTACCCGTCCAATGAGGTGAAGCAGGTTCAACAATATGAACATGATGCGTGCGTGCTGCTCCATAAGGCGGCATACCTTTTGCGAAAAATAATCTTTCTTTGTCAGGATTATCAGCCCAAAACACATATTGTAATTTTTGTAATAATGGAACAGCGATAATTCTGGCACACTCTAAAGAAGTAACGGCAATTTGAATATCAATTATCGGTTTTGCAGACATATCAGGAACTGCTGTACTGCCAACGTGCTGAATATCGAGAATAAAATTTTTTGGAAATAATGAACAAATCTTTTCAATTTCACTTTTCGCTAATTCAGGCCATTTTGGATCATTTTTTACAATCTCAATTTGATCCTTTTTGGCGGTCTCGGGATTGTCTTGAATATATTCTTCATAAGTGATTGCAAAGCGTTCATGCCCGCACCATTGGTCGTTTATTTTTAAATACCGTGGCGAAAACCCTTCATAACGAAATTTATTTTTTGAGACCAATTGGATTGATTTTTTATTTTCAGGCTGAATGTTAGCTTCAAGTCGGTGCAATTTTAATTCTTCAAAAACAGTCTTTAATACAAGCTTAAGACCGGCACTCATGATTCTTTGGTTTTCAAATCCAGAGACGGCATAAAATCCTAAAAACGCATTTTGAAAACAGCCGCGAACAATTTCATTGATATTATAAACGCCTGCAATTTCATTGTTCTTTAAAACCAAAAATGATTTCTGATTATCTTGTTGTGAACGTTTAACGTAAGCTTGAAATTCTTCTAATGTCAGCGGTGCTTTTACCCATGGATGATGAAATGCGATACTTTTTTTCATCGCACTCAAAAAAGCAGATTCATCTTTTATTGTTGGTTCACGAATAGTAATCATTTCATTCTCATTTTTTTATATATTCACTCTATGACTAATTTCTTTGACTACAGCTTATGCATACCTTCTACTGTCAATTTCATTTTATTTTGACTAAATGCGATGTTTATCATTTTCCTTTTTCCTCACGCAATTTAATTCAAAATTAAACTTTATCTATTTATTTTGAGAATAAAATCTTTCTCGTGTAATCATGATTGCTTGTTTAATCGATTCTTCTTCAGAAATATTTTTAAGATAACGTGATAAATTTCCATATCGCTTTGAATCAACGGTGTGTTTTGCAAATTCAAAATTAAGAAAAGGTGCGTTGATAGAAATATCAGCCAATGATAGTTGGTTTCCTGAAAAATATTTTTTGTCACCTATTTCTGAATTAAGATAAGAAAAAATAGCAGGAATTTTTATTTCTAGTGCAGATTCTACAGCATCATAATTAACCTCTTTACCAAAACGGGATGCTAAACACACATTAAAAAATACAGACAATATAGCCGGCATTAAATTCGTATCAGCATATTCTTCGTACCATAAACATTTTGCATACGATTTTGGATCGGATGGATAGAGAGAATTATTTAAATGTAATTTATCTATGTATGCACAAATCGCAGAAGAATCTGACAATATAAAATCGCCCTCCTGATAAACAGGAATATTCCCCAATGGGTTCATTTTGAGAATTTTCTCTTCTAACATAAGGTGAAACAATAGATCCATATAATTTTGGTAATGAATCAGTCATTTCACTTTCCCCTTTGGAAAACTTATGCAGTCAACGCCAGCAACTCACCCGGAACGCCGGTGCGTAATTCAGATTCTAAATTCAGATGGATTTTCTGGTCGTGTTTCAGCTTTAACAGCATTAGCTGCATCAATGAGCTTAACTAACAAGAAACATTTCAGAATCGAGGAGTGTTGTCTCTCGCTTTGAGCTCAGACGCACAAGTAGGATCTTCGTCGAAAATACGTGTATTGCATTTTTCATTTAATTTTTTTTGTTCTTTCTCTCTTTGTTCTATTTGTTCTCTTTCTCTATTGTCTGATTCGCATAGCGCTGCAAATAGTATCACCATTGATAAAATACAAATCTTATCTATTACATCCCCCGCAGCAAACACGAGGCAAGTAAAGCCTAGACCAAGTCCACATGCTGCTTCAGAAAACAAATGTCTTCTACTCTCCAAATTTCTTGAAGCGCAAATAAAGGATGCGCTAGACATTTCGCTATTATTTCTGCGCAGCATATTATTTGAAAATGGCATACCCGAATATCGGCGTAGTGTTGTGTTTGAAAAAAGATGATGAGCAGTGATAGTTGAATTGAATAATACCGTTGCTTTGGAAAAAGAGATACGTCTCATTTTATAATCCTTAAAGAGAAGTTAGATCTGTTAGTAATTACGCAGCTGCATCATACGCCTAAACAGCGATTAATACAAACGCCTTCAGGGAAGACTTTTTATCGCCATTAAGATTCGATTATGATGGATTGGTGTGGCGCTCTAAGCGCTGTTGCAACATGCTTTTAGAAGCTTAAATAAGATTTTTTTCTCATCTCTAGGAACGCCATCAATCGAAACGTCAGAGATTCTTTAGAGGCATTGGGTGGCCATACAACATAAACAGGAATGGATTCAGCTTGCCATTTGGGCAGCGGTTCAACAAGATATCCCTGACTGATATCTTCTGCCACAAGAAACGCGGGCGGAGTTGCTAGTCCTAACCCAGCAATGGCTAATTGGCAAACAGCATCCATGCTGTCGACGATGATTCTTGGTTCAAAATTGATTAAATAAGTTTTACCCCTTTGATTGATTAACGTCTTGGTATTGGGACGCATTTTGAGCCCGATCCAGTCCCACTTAAGTAAATCCTGCGGTCGTCGTGGAGACTTATGCTCGCTCATTAACGCAGGAGCAATGACGAGTTTGCGTGTCATAGTAAAGAGTCTTTTGGATTTTAACGCACTGTCTTTTAAGTCCCCTATTCTAATCGCCAGATCGATGCCTTCCCGAATCAAGTCTTGTTGTGTGTCGCTAAAATTTATTGAAAGTGCTACTTTTGGAAACTCCTTGGCAAATGCAGCAATATCAGCAACAAGTGGACTTCTTGTAAGCATTGCCGGGAGAGTCAAATTTAATTTACCAGTTGGTTCGGTGGCGTGGTATGCAACGCTATTAAGCCCCTTTTCTGCGGCCAATAACATAGCTTCTGCACTCATGAATAATTTTTCGCCTTCATGAGTAAGGGAAAGTCGTCTCGTGGAGCGATAAAGCAGAGCAACGCCCAGTCGTTCCTCTAGCTGCGCCACATGATGGCTCACAACGGAAGGCGAAAGTTTTAGCGCATTAGCTGCCGAACGAAATGAGCCTGCCTCTACCACTTTAGCAAAAATTGCCAATGCCCGTAATTCATCGATCATTGTATCATCCAATCGAACAGTAAATTCTAATTATAGCATCTAATCATTCATTTCTGGAAATGGTAATCTATCGCAATGTTCAGTAACCACTAAAAGTTATGCAGACTATGTCCGTCAATATGAGAACACACCGATTGAGCACTTAGCGTATCTAGGTTTGGCGTTGTATGGCGAAATGAAAGTTATAAATAAATTTACTGGTAGCCTTGGGTTATTAAGATAATTTTTACACGAGAAAATAGCGATGACACTTTTATTAGCAATGTTTTCATTTTCTTTGGTTATGTCAATTACGCCAGGACCTGTGAATACGATTATTCTTTCCTCTGGCATTAATTATGGCGTAAAGAAAACTATTCCTTATGTGTCAGGGGCGACCATAGGCTTTACCTTATTATTGCTTTTGATTGGATTTGGATTTTCGAAGTTTATTAATGCCTATCCATTTTTTCTAACCTACCTAGCGATTGTGGGGTCGTTATATATTATTTATATGGGATACAAAATAGCTTCTTCAAAACCAGAGTTAGAAGTAAGCAAAAAAGATGCCCCCAAATTTTACGAAGGTTTATTACTTCAATGGATAAATCCTAAAGCATGGATTGCTTGTGTATCCGGAGCTTCAATTTTCTCCAGCGCACAAAGCCATGATCAGTTTTTAACATTTACCATCATTTATTTTATTGTATGCTATGTTTCGCTCGGCGTTTGGGCAATCTTGGGTGATCAGGTATCCTATTTATTAAAGGATCATTTTCGTTTACGACTCTTTAATTTTATCATGGGGTTATTATTGATGATAACGGCTGGATATTTATGTTATGGTCAGTTTGTCAGGTATGCCAATCATGGATAATTTATTTCTCCAATGTGTTAATGTACCCCCGATTTTTAAATATAAAAATGGACATAATAAAAAAATGAATATAAAACAAACAGATAATGGTATTGAGTTTATTATTGCTTCAGCGGTTCCTGATGAAAACGATAAGTTGCTTTTTTATTTAACCGATATTGAGGAAAAATGCATTAATGATTTACCCTATAAGTTAGGAATGTTAGAGAATCGGAAGGTTGCATTATTTACAACAGGGATAGGGTCGTATAGCGTGGCAGCGACAGCGTCTCTGATTATTCATACCTTGCAACCAAAATACGCAATTTTTACAGGCATGGCCGGTGCTGTTGACACAAGACTGAAATTTGGTGACTTAGTTATTGGAAGTCATATATTCGGTGACGAAAGTTTAAGTCAACAACGTGATCACAATTATTGGCCATCACCAGTTAACAACCAGATATTACCATTAACCTATTTGGCAAATAGCACATTACTGTCTGCAGCAAATAAAATTAAAAAAGACTTCGATTTTTCTGTGCATGAAGGCACTGTCACAAGTAATGATTATTTTCCTTTTCCGCCATGGTTTGCTGAAATTTATAAAGAAAAGCGGGTGTTGTCTATTGATTTGGAGTCGGCACCATTTGCCCATGTTTGTTGGTTGTTTTCCATACCTTTCATTGTTGTGCGTAGTATCAGCAATTCTGTCGATTCAGATTCTCATGTTGAGTTTGATGATGCTGTGATGTCAAGACCAACAACAAATGCAGCAGCATTTGTGGCTAAACTTATAAAATGTTTAGAAGTTATGCCTGATTTAAAAATACCTAATTCGAAGACATGACGGTCGAAGACTGTTGGGAAATAGACACATCTGATCAGCGTTATGATCGTGATTATTGCATTGATACTGTTTTAAAACGATATGAAGATAATGAAAATGATTACTCTTGATAAAATAGGAAAACGAATTTGCATCCTTGGTTGTAGTAATAGTGGTAAATCAACGCTTGCCGATGCATTGTCAAAAAAATTAAATATTCCGGCATATCATCTTGATCAACTCGCTCACATAGAAAATTCAAAATGGGAGAGAAATTCAGATGAGATACTCATTGAAAAACACAATAGCATTATTAATCAAGATACCTGGATTATTGACGGGAATTACAGCGTTTGCATGAATGAAAGGTTGGATCTTGCAACATCCGTGATCTGGCTTGACCCAAATGTTTTCAGCTCAGTACTACGATATTTATCCCGATCTTTTAAAAATAACCCCAATAGACCAGGCAGATTGGCTGGTGCAAAAAATGAGTTCAGATTCTGGTTGATTAAGTGGATTGTTTTAAATTACCCTAAAAACAGGAAAAAATATCAAAAAATCCTAGAGGGTAAGCCAAACTTGCCAGTTTTACATATTGGATCAATGAAGCAGCTTAAAAAATATTACGATTTTTGGGGTATTCAAGTTAACTGATTGTCAAAGTGGCACTTGGTCGAAGCTTCGGTAGTCCCGGGCCCTTGCAGAATTTGAACGTGATCTTATCAAAGAACGTACCAATGCTGGATTAAAAGCAGCACGTTCCAGATGACGGCTTGATGGACGACCGCCTCTACTCAAATCCGACGACATAAAAAAATGTTGAAGTATTACGACGAGCAAAAAATTACGGTCGATGAAATCTGCAAAATTTTTAATATTAGCAGACCATCGTTTTACAACTATCTCAATAAAAGAAATTGACCTTTTCTTGCGAGCTAAGATCTTTTTCTTTCTCTGCAATGGGATTATTCACTTGAGAAAGCGGCCTAGCTGAGAATAAGGTTTCACGTGCAGGAAGGAAATATACAGCTCCTTTCTCCGGCTGACACTCTCTTTTAAAAATCATGTCACCAACCAAGACTGATCGAAGATAGTATTGACCAACCGTTCCTGTTTTTGGAGCTGATAAGACGCGCACTGGTCCAGTATTAAATTCATAATAGTCTTGCCTGTTTTGATCAACAAGCTGATAGGTGACAGGTCCAATATGTCCGAAGCTATTTGTCGACTGCGGTGATATTTTGTGATTATCATAAAAAATAGATAATTTCCCAACATCCATATATTTTTTAAATTCAGACCATGTGCTTAAGATACGGATCCAATCTTCATTAGTTAATGTTAGAAAATCTACTTCACTGCCTTTAAAATTATGTAAATGAACTGTTGCATAAACATTGGAGTCTTCATTCCCCCTTGAGCTTTCCAACGATAGGCTTTTGGGGTCAAAGCGATGCCAATGTCCTTCCCATCCCTCCCATAATCCTTGTTGCGCAGACATAGGAATGGTTATTTCTCTAAATTTATCTCCTGAAATAATCATCTCAGTTGATCCTGCAAAAGATGTGCTGCTGTCATAATGTGCTAACAATGGGTCGGTATAAATGCATTCATCATTAACCACTACGTGGCCATTACTGTAAATCCTCATTTCAGTTTTAAAAGGGAATACACCAGAAATATTTGCTTCATCAAGAGATTCCTCTACTATTTTAGGAGCACCATAAGTACTGCGATTGCCGAGTTGAACATAGGGAAGATCTAAGCCGGTGTGAAGTTTCTGAAGTTGTATTTTCGCGGATAAAATCTCAATAAATTTTTTAATTTGTTCATCAGTGATCCGATCATTAAGATCAAGACGCATTTGCACTATGCTTTCAAAAACCCCGTCTTTTATACCTGTATTTCTATTTACTTCTGAAAAATTTGTATTCGGCCTTAAAAACTGTGCCCACCATGTTGCAGCTGCAGTTACTTGCTCTTGAGAAAATTGAAGTTCATTTGATCCTGTAGCAAATGGGACACTTTGATGATTAGTGGTATAAGAATAGAACGCCCATATCATAGATGGTATCGCCACTCCAGCCATTAGCCATTGCCATGACATAAAACGAGTATTATAAAAAACCTGTGGACAGGCCCTAGTGACACCTTTAAAACTAAAGGCTGCGCGTTGAACATGATAAAAAGGTGCAACATCTCTGGCAGAAACAACTACTGCTTTTGGTGAAAAAAACAACGAAGCCCGTCTCATATGTATCCCTCAAAATCAGTATTTAAAGCATGTATTAGTAATTTTGCGAACGCATGTTACATCATTTTGTTGTTAGGCCATAGTGCGACCACCAAATGAGGCGCTGGATGACATTATGGGATGCGCGTGGATTTGCGAAAAAGCTGTACTGTTTTCGTGCGATTTCTATACATTAAAAATGCAAAAATTGGGGGTCATTGAGGGGTGTTACTTTTTGCATGTATCCTGGCTTGTCCTAGTGAAGTTGAAAAAAATACTTACACAGCAGGATGTTGTTGCTCTGAAGTTACCGTTGCATTACTTGATACGGCTGGACTAGCAATGAATAACATACTCGGCGACCGTGGTTGGTTGAACTCATCAGGATTTGATTGTGTAAACCTTGCTTTAAAACGTTCAGCTTCGTTATAGCAACTCACACCAACAGGCTCTTCTGAAACTCTGACACTGTTAGAATAAGCGTTGTCGGCAGCTTGAAGAGTTCTTTCATTTTCTGCATGTACTTGCATTAATGTGGCGATAGCTTGCAAAATATTTGGATTTTCAGCATTAACAGTTTCAGAAAATGTTCTGAACGCGGTTCGATAATTAATAATAGCATCTGCACCAGCAGTTTCACCGATTTCTCTGAACGCAGCGATGACGCCTGGGACATTATCTTGATGTGGTTCTATATAATGCATGCAAGGTTGCAGCATAAAATGTTCCGATGCATCAGAAGCTGTTCGCATTGTTCCAACGCCTTCAGAAATAACGGCTGGTCTTTTACATAATTTGAGAATCATATCATTAAGATTTAAATTTCTGTTTTCAAAAAACCGTTCCCATTTAATATTCGACAAACGTAATCTTAATAAGCCTTCAATCCCAATAGCAGTTTCAGGTATTTTTTCATAAAAATTTCTTGCAACGGTTTCGTATATTTCTTTATCGTCACCAAAAATATGAATTGGAATTTTTGGATTGCCTAATGCAGCCAAGGTAATTGCACCTAAAAAATCTTTCTTAAATATTTTTGGAGTAGATAACATAACTGCATCTGCATCACACAATTTTATTGCACGAGTACGTTTATTCGAAACAATAGTCAGATTTTGCATTGCTGTTATTTTTCTAACTCTGTCAATAAAAATGATGTGTGGACGATTTCCAAACTTCCCGTTTGCGAGTAAAAAATCAACTTGCTCAAAATCGAAGGGCAAATGTGTTTCTAAACTATGCTGAACAGGGGTTTGTGATAATAACGCATCACGCAGGCGATTATAAAAACAGCCAACACCACCCGCAATAAATAAAGCATTCCTACATTGTCTATTTTCACCTGGGCGATTCCCCATTTGTTCATCCGTGAATCGCACGTACGGGTTTAACACGTTACGCATTATTTCCGAATGACGATGTCCCAATTGAGCCAAATCATCTTCAATTGCAAAAGCAGCTTTTAATACAGATTCTTCTCGTGAAAAATTCTCAACCAATTCTTTGGCAATTGCAGGTAAATTTCCATCACCATAAGCCATTAAATTTGTATCAGTTCGCGTACCAATTCTGTCAAGCCACTTAACAAATTCAATAGTATCATCGGGACGAACTCCTTTTGGTTTTTTTAGATCGACAGCGCCTTTCATGCGATCATCAACTAACAAATACGAAGCAAAAAATCTATTAGGATACGCATTTCTAATTTCTTCAGAGCGTTGCAGTGCGGGAATAATATGCCCTGGTCCGCTCATTGGTGACATGACGTATGAATATAAAACAATTCTCATAATATAACCTTTCGAATTAAATGAATAAAGTTTATTTTGAGTATGTTACAGAAAATTTATTAATGCATTCTTAAAAAAGTACATTAAAAAAGGTATATTCATGTACATTTAAGACGACAAAAAATATCAAATGACGTTCTATTAATATTAATGTAGTTTAAGTATAATTTTTAAAGAAGTTGGATACTCATTATGCCTTATTTATTTGATGCAGAATTATTTGATAAAATTGGGTTAGCGTTTGAAAGCATTATAATTGATGTTGAACAAGTTGAATCATCAGCTCCAATACGTACCGATTACTTTTTTCTAAAATTCACGACATCTGTTATAGCCCTTCTTGATCAGCGAGATAACAAATCTCTCATCACATTAATTTTAAAAGGTGATAAATTATTAACACAAATTTGTAATATAGCTTTAAATCCTATTGCGTCTGTAACGATAGGGCTTCGTTGGCATGGCTCTTATCATGATGTAAAAACCATTACTATACTTGGACTTGCAATTAAAATTAATTATGCTGAAAATAAAATTGCACACCGAGAAGTAGTTATTCAAGCATTATCTGCTGAGCTTACGAAAATAAAATTTTTTTCTGGCGAAGAGAATAATTGCGATCAAATATTATCAGCATTATCACGAACGTTTCCTGAACCACAAAATATTTCAAGCATGCATTGTTTTTTCAAACCACAATCCAATAAAATTTCATCTGAATTAGGAACTATACAAGACCACATACGATCTCATATTTCGCCAATTTTGCCATCACGTATTTATGCAAACGAATCAAATTTCAATCCAACTTATCAAGATATCGCCACTATATCTTGCATACTTCATCAAAATCAAAAAAAGATTTGGGTGTATAGAACGGATGGAATAATAGCAATCGGAAATAAAAATGCAAACTGGATCAGCTTTGCTGAAAATAGTTTGTCGGAAGCTACTCACCATTCCTTGCATAAGCATATTGATTGGAATGACAGATATGGTCATCCTTCTTTAGCGTTCCCATATCCCGGCTATGATGGCTCTGTATATTATGCAGGTCTCCTAGCACAAAGAAATGGCTACCTTGAAATTTATTTATCGAGCGGACGATATAATAGACACGATTTAAATGAAATTGATCAAAAGGTATTGGAATCTTACATTGCCCATCAATTTCAGTTTGCCTTTGGAACTCAGCCTGTTTGCTTTATTGATTCACCATCTGATAATTACTATGAGTCATCGCACTTTTATTATGACAGACCCTTGCCAGAATATTGCGAAAGAAGAACCTATACATCGGAAGAAGTGCGAGATTTTTTTCAAGAGAAAATATCATGCGAAAATATGAAGCATTTAGCATTTTATTACCAATAACGCTGATTTAAATTCTAGATTGTCAACATCTGGCGGGATCATCGATAAATATACAAGCCTGACACGCTTCCGTTTATGCGAAATATGATTGTGAAGATTTACCCACTTTAAAAGTGTTTTGGTAAAATGAATATCGTCTTTAAAGAAATGAAAACAGAACATATTCCGTTTTTGGTGTTCTGCCCAGATCGCCCGCCAATGTTCCGCAGCTTTAAACCCGCATGGTTGAGGCAAATTTTAGCATGAAAAATTGCTTTTTAAGCCATTTTTCACACCAAAAATCGTCACCGTTTTTCATGAAAATTAACCGCTACCAATCTCTGTATTTCCGCCAGTATCACACCAAACGTCCGCCAGCATCAACGGGTATGATTGCGCCAGTCATTTGCGGATGCAGAGTTACGAAATGAATCACTTCAGCCACTTCATCCGCAGTAGCTAACCGTTTCAAAGGAGTACCATCAGCCCATTCTTGCAAAGTTTTTTGCGGCGTATCACCATAAATCGGTGTATGCGTTAAACCGGGTGAAATCGCATTAATTCTAATTGGTGCCAATTCAATAGCCAGGCTCTCAACTAACACATTGATAGCCATACTTAATGTTGCTAAAAAAGTGGTTGGTGCACCGCGTTTGTCAGCAGCAGCCCCTGATATAATGCTAATTGCTTTAAGTTGCTTTGAATATTGAGCTGCGTAACGAATGACATGTACCATGCCCCAAAATTTATTAAAACATTTTTTGGCATCTTCAATATTGATAGATAAAAATTGCCCCCTCGCAGGAGGCGTTGTTGCAGACGCAATCACATAATCAAAATCGCGATTATTTTCAAAAAAAGATTTTATCGCGGTTTCATTTGTAAAATCTAAATTAATTTTACTGAATTCAGACAAATTATTCATAGCGTTAGGACTTGCTATCGTAATGTGATACTTATTTTTAGCAAACAATTCAGCTGTTGCGAGGCCAATACCGGATGATCCGCCGATGATTAATATTTTTTCGTTATTATTCCGAACCATTTTTTTCTCCGATATTAAATCTTAATATCTCAATTTTACGATATTTTGAAGTAAAGTGTTTTTTTAGGTCTTTAAGCCATTCTAGGATTTTAAGACGCCTGTCATTAGACAACGCTTTTAGTACATTTAAAATATTCATATACATTAGTTAATCAATACGGTGTGCCATTAAAAAACTAGGTCTTCCAAAATTCATCACTTTTGGCAGGATTTGCTTCTACCATCTGAATTTTTTCGATTAAGTCATTTTTAAAGTCAATTAAATAAGTCGCGATATTGTGAAATTTTTGATTGCCTTTTACCATATTCCCTTCAAACATAATCATGACTTGGTTTTGAGCGGTACTGAGAATTTGATCAATTTGAACTTTTGGTTGAATGCTTTTTACATTCAACTCGATAAGATTTTGTATAAAAGCAGCTTTACCATCAAATAGATTCACATCGCCACTGGCATTTGTAATATAAGATTTAGCATCTTTATTCATCAAGCTGGCCATCTTATCAAAATCACCACTTTGAAAGCATAAAATAAAATCTGCTGCAGTTTTTTCAAGTTTTCTATTTTGATGCATAAGGACTCTCTGATATGCTTAATTTAATCTAATTAAGCTATATTTTAACATTTTTTTCATGTTTCACAATTACTCAAAAGGCCAAGCTGTGGTAACGCAAAAATCCAATGAAACTCCTCACATACAGCCTGAGGATCATTCACTTCGATCATTAGGTGATTTATCCTGTCGAACAAATTCAATGTTGTCATAAACCGAGCGGGTGGAGGTCCCATCGGATTAACTTCTGCATTAATTTTTGGATCATGCATGCGTAGTAGGCGATTTATTTTAAACATAAAAAATCACCTTAATTTTTTATTCACGCTCTGCAAACACTTCTTTCGCCAGTAACATTGCGTTCAATGCCGCAGGAAATCCCGCATATACCGCCATCTGAATAATAACTTCTTTAATTTCTTCCTGAGTACAGCCCACATTTAAAGCAGCATGCAAATGCACCTTGAGTTGAGGCGCTGCAGTACCCAGCGCTGTCAACGCAGCAACTGTCGCTATTTCACGCGATTTAAGATCAAGTCCGGGGCGAGAGTAAATATCACCAAAAGGAAACTCAATCGTATAACGTGCTAAGTCAGGCGAAATATCTTTGAGTGCTTCGATAACTTTTTTACCAGCTTCACCATCAATTTCTGCTAATTTTTTTAAACCATTTTCATAACGTTCCATTTTCTTCTCCTCTTATTAACTATTTTAATGACCACTTACAAATAATCGCCGGTGGAATATCAGATAATTTTTCCCATAAATAATCTTCCGGCAAATCGCCTTTTTTTGCAATTGGTTCAACAAAACCAGACATGACAAATCCAGCCAAAAATAAAGTATTAAACAACTCACTCAGCGGACGATGAAAGCAGATTTGTTTTATGTTATTAAAATTACATGCCCGCTGAGAATTCTAATGTGCGAGCAAGCACCGCAGTTTCTTTATGTCTTTGCTCTCTAAAAAGCAAACTAACCGGTGCTGTTTGTGACACATATTTTCTAAATTCATTTCCTTGTTCATTGGCTTTTTGATTTTTTTGGTATAATTCCAATTGGATATGCCCCGCATACACCTGTGCGATCACTGTAAAGATAGCGTTAAGCTCGTTTTTAAAGGAATTACTTATTATAAGATTTTCTGAAAAATAATCCACAATAGCCAGTAAAAATGACAAGCCAGCTCGAACCAACACATAACTGTCGGCTGTTTTTAAACACTGATCTAAATCCTTTAAAAAATCTTTGAAGCAGTTTAATGAAACCGGATTTCTATTCTCAGTAAGTGTTAACCGATCCAAGAATGTTAATATGAATTGTGCGCATGATTGGTATGTGAGTAATTCGTCGCAACTTACCAGGTGCGTCATCACATTATTTTGCTTTATCTTTTCAGCTATGATTGCGTTGCGTTCTGTCGACAGCCAAATATCGCGAATATAACAGAGCGCAAGATCACGCGATTTATCCCGTGATCCGGAATATAACCGAATCGGTAATGCCATTCCTCTTTTAGGATCTTCATTGATTGCACTAAAAAGATCCTGATCCGTTAACTGAATTAATGCATCAATATCCGCTTGATCATAAGTCATGGTGATTGGCACTGGACGAGTAGGAATTGGAAAAGGTGACTCCGCATAAAATTTCGTACTTGATTGCGATTCCACTGCACTGCGAAAATATAATGCCGTTCGCCTTACTTCTTCTGAATAAGTGGCCAGATACGTCATCAATGTTTCATCGCGTTGCTGAACAGATAATTCTCCTTCTGTTTCGTGTGTATCATTTTCACGGCCACAACGAAAAATTGCCTTTTCATAATCGGTTAGCGTAGAAGTAACAGAGTCGTGCAACGGCGGAATAGGATACATGCGCTTCCCAGCAGTGATGCTAAATACCAATGTGTCACGCGTAACGCTCTCGTTGCGAACGCCGGAATGAATTCCATTGATATTAAAAATAAATATAGTTCCTGCAGGACCTACACATTCAAACGGCTCACCCAGTTGGGCTGCTTCTGCATCAGTATACAAGGTGTCTCGACTTGAATGGATCTGCCACTGCACGTTCTGCGTTCCTTGCCAATAACGCATCCCTTGCTCGCCTGGTCTAACATCAGTTAATAAAACCATTACTTTAAATTCTTTACCATGACCGTCATTATGCGGCTGAAACGC
Source organism: Gammaproteobacteria bacterium (assembly GCA_013287505.1). Lineage (GTDB taxonomy): Bacteria > Pseudomonadota > Gammaproteobacteria > Coxiellales > Coxiellaceae > 2-02-FULL-42-43. Next base: position 3,418 of record JABDDR010000026.1, on the reverse strand, counting down.
GCGATATCGCTTAGGAGGTAATGGATTGATTCGATAAGCCCGCATCGCAGATAACACAGGATCTCTTCCCCATGCGTGCGCACTCAGCGCCCAAATAAGCGGGTGCGCAACGGCTCTGCACATGGATGGAGAGTCAGTAAAATATTCTTCCTCTACTGATCCACCCAGCTGAATATGCGCATGCACATCGGGTACTTTACCATCACACCAGCGATTAAAATCTTGCTGCATTTGCTGTAATTGAGCCCCTGAAAAAAGGCGCGGTAATGCAACAATACCATTTCTTTCAAGAGATCTTGTAATCGCAGAGAAATCTTCACCCAATTGATCTTCTAGTATTCTTTGAAAGTCACCATTGGGTTGACAATAAACATCACGATAAAAAATTTCTTCTTGCGTTAATGGTTCATGCTCTCTTTTCATTTTAATTTTCTCCTGTAAAAAATATCTGACTAATTCTGGTATTTCGCGCTGACTTGATCCACGCAGTGGGCTCTCATGCAATTCCCTGACGGCACATCCAAACAATTCGAGCGTTAATTGGTTGCCCAGTGGATTGTCAGGAATGATTGTTGCTAGTACTTTTATTGTTTCAAAATCATCTTCTGATATAGATGTTTTGGTCACATAATTACATGCAGCAGCATAGAAACGTGTAATAATTGCTTTATCAACTGTTGTATTTGAAATCGCAAATAATTGCGCACGTGTTTGGATATCATCAAAAAGTTTTTCTGTATTATTTATACGTTGATCTTCTTTAAATTCATCGTATTTTCCGGCATATTTATGTATCCATAGATTTTCAGTATGTCTTTTAACAGCGATAATAAAACTGGCAAAATCGCAACTCGCATCCCCTACGATCACCGAAGGAAAACGCTTCAACTTTTCATTATGATGTTTTGGAACTTGATCAGGATCTTTCAATAATAAATTAACCGCTGTAACTATAAAAGCCGACAAAATATACTCTGGTCGTTCCAGCAAAGCAGGATATATACGCTTTTTTTTCTCACTCGTCTCATCATCAATCACAGTGATGGGCTTAACTAAACCTAGTTCACTTAAAGCTACTTCAAAAGCATTATAATAAATTGAATGCTTTTCTCTTTTTACTTTAGTTTGCGAAAACTGGTGATCATTTTTATGCGCCTCACAATAAGCTAAATAAATTTCTCTTAAACGTGACACAAAAAGGCTACCGGGCGCTGTGTATACCACCTTGTTGCTCGCACAAATGAAATGCATTTTGTAACGACTGGCATTTAACAGAACGGTATTATTTGCAACTGATGCTGCGCCAAAAGTAGTATTATACAAACCACAGTAATCATGAACTTTTGTATTACTGTCCATTTGCAAATGTCTTCGATTATTATTGCATAGTGCTATTATTGAATGCGTTTTAATCATGTCAGAATTTCTGTTTCTTGCTTTCAAACCTACTAAATAAGATTTTTCAGACGCATATTCAGGCTCACTTAGTGCGTCAACATAAAAATCTTCAAGCACAATACCGGTCAAATTGCTTGAATCGAGTCGCTCACGCAGCGTACGCATAAAATTATTTTTCGCTATTTGATAAATAGGATCAGCATAACTATTATTATTTTCCCAATCAGGCACCAATAATACTGAAACGACTATTTCAGGTGGTTTACGGTTGGATTTTTTTGCTTCATGGTCAAAATTTAATTTTATTTTATAGATGTTATCGATTTCTTTTAAAGCAACAGGATCAAAAGTTTCGCCGTTTTGCACACTGTACAAACTGATTGTGATTCGATCATTATTGGCGTTTCGCATGAGATCTCTCAGGTAAGACGATTCAAATACACCTTCCTTGATAACAACTCATTTTTAATCGACGCGATTTTATCTGGTATCAATACAATATAAATCAGGAAAAACCTTAGTTTTCTTTGAATTAATTTTTTTCTATTTGAACATTTGCTTATGAATTAATTTTGTATTTTTTATTAATACATTAAATATATGCGTGATATATTAATCTTTTAGGTTAATTTCAAAATATTAACATAAATTTTAAAAATAGTTAACTTTTAGACTGATTCAAACGTACATGATGCACATATAATTTTTGAACCCCTTAAAATTAATTAACGGATTATCTTTTGTAATACATTAAAAAATGTCGGTCTATTGGCAATACATAGCGTCTGCATTAATAAAAAAAGATCATTTATGCTATTTTTAATTTAACATGTATTCTAAACCACAAATACAATGCGGCAATTAAAAATCCGCTCAAAAAACCAATCCGTAATCCTACAGGACTATTACTCAAATAAAATCCAACATAGTAGCTAACAGGCAGCGAAATCAACCATAAGCATATAATTCCCGCGTGCATAGGTGTTTTTGAATCATGCATTCCTCTGAGCACACTTGAAAATAAATTTCTCATACCATCAATCAATAACATAATTGCTGATAAAATAAAAAAGATGATTGTTAGATGAATCAATTCCTTATTGCTGGGGTCAAATATATTGATATAAGGACGCATCAATACAGTTGGGATACTGATAAATATTAAAGTAATAAAAATAAATAAAGTACTTAAAATAATCATACCAGCGGTCATGTACTTTTTAATTAAAATAAAATCTTGCTGACCGTAGGCATTGCTGATTAACACTGAAACTGCCTGTGATAAACCCAACGTAATCATAATAATTAAAAGTACGTATTGCGAAACAATTTGTGATGACGCCAATGCGACAACACCAAAATGACCCATCATGTAAGTTGCAACTGTTAACGCCGCCAGTTCGCCACCAAATTGAATGCCAATCGGAAAACCCAGTGTAAAAATATGTTTAAATATCGATAAATTTGGCAAAAGTTGTCCAGAAAATAATTGGTAGTGCTTTATGTTTTTTGCAAAAAACAAATAACACAAAATTCCGATCGTTAACGCAGATTGCGCAATCAGTCCAGCACAAGTAATGCCTGACAACCCCATTTGCGGAAAACCAAATTTTCCCAGAATTAAAATATAAGATAACAAGATCATCACGGGTAAATTAATTATTGTGATAATCATTGTAAATTTTGGTTTTCCGATACCTGTGTAAAACTGAGAAATAACCGCACTAATTAATGTTGGAAAAATTGATAATGCAGCATAATGGAAATACGGCACAGATAATAAAATAAGTCGTTGATCCTGACCGAACAATAAAAGCACTTTATCAACGTTCCACAGCGCTATACAGTTTGGAATAAATAATATAATCGCCAACCAGAGTCCATTTTTAACAATATTGCCGATTTCAGCATGCGACTTATTTTGTCCGCGATAATGACTAATTAAAATGCTGACCGCATAAAAAATAGTGATTGAAATGGTCATGATTGTCATAAAGGTAGTAGTCGCAAGTGCTGCCGC
>JABDDR010000025.1 GCA_013287505.1 Gammaproteobacteria bacterium | reverse complement strand
CACGCGAAAAAGGAGAATCAAATGCCAATAACAACAAATATATTTTTTCAAAATCATTTACTGTTGTTTTTTTAACGCTGATTTCAGAAATTGTCATTCAAATACAGCTGCTAGTTGTGGATAAATCTTTCTTGTTGCAAATTCAGGTAGCGCCAATCTTTTTAATTCTTGATGTACGTGAAGACTATCTATTGGATCAGAATTTATAAAATCATATATTATTTGCAATGCGCAATCGATTCTTTCTTCAGACTCAGCGCCAATTGAGATTCTAAAAAAATTCTCCGTGCTTTGTCCATACGAACACCCAGGAACAACACAAATTCCTTTCTCCAAAAGAAAGTATAATGCTAAATCATGGATGTTGCCACGATAGGGATCAGTATGAATGAAAAAATAAAAAGTCGTGTTTCCTGGGAGATATCTCAAACCTATTTCATCCATTCGCTTTGCAATTCGCTTTCTTTTCTCAACGACATCGGTGACTTGCGATGATGTAAATGAAAGTATTTCATCAAAATATCTTGCAAGATATTGCTGAAGAATCGTTGGGGCACATGTAATCAAATGCTGATTTAATTTTAGAAGCGCCTTTAAAACGGGCTGACTTGTAATAGCGTAACCTATACGCCATCCCGACATGCCCATATTTTTCGATAATGAATTGACGATAATAATACCATCAAGCGATGGAATAAGATTGGCCATTGAAAAAAAAGAATGATCAATAACAAAATCGCTGTATGCTTCGTCCATCAAAATATAAATGCCACGACTTCGACATATTTTATACAGTGCAATAAGCTCTTTTGAAGAATAAGTCTTCCCGGATGGATTATTCGGATTATTTAATATCAACATGCGTGTATTGTCATTAAAGTATTTTTCAAAATCGTTACATGGGCAATCATAAGGAATAAAACTAACCGTCGCAGAAATAAGACGCGCTTGTTCTTGGTAGCTCAACCAAGCGGGTTCATGAATAACTACACCTTCTCCTGGATTGATTACAGCTTGCATACACATGTAAATGATAATTTTCGAACCAGCTGAAATAATAATATCGTCAGCCTGAACTTTTGTTTGATATTGTTTTTGATAATACTGCGCTATTTTTTCACGTAATTCTGGCAATCCCCGACTGTGAGAATAATGATAACCGCGGTTAAAATCTAATTGCTGAAAATCAAATTGTGGAATTTCAAAAAATGCTTCTCCTAGTGACAATGTAATTATATCGTGTTGCATACGTTTTAATTCATAAACTAATTGATTAAAATAAACAGATAATGCTTCTGGAATTTCTTGTACTTTTCTGCTTATTGGCATTGGTTTATTCAGCATGCGCCACAGTCCTTGTTTCTAAAAGATGTTTTTGAATCTTGCCTGTATTGGTTCTTGGAAAATCTCGACGCAAAAAAATTTTTTCCGGCCATTTATCTTGCGCTAATTGCTTATGTATCCAATTTGTTAATTCCTTTTGAAATTTGGCGCAATCAATAACCGACTTTTCTAAACAAACATATAAATTAAAACTTTCTCCATAAAACGGGTGATCAATTTTAACAGCTGCAGCTTCACTCACTTTAGGATAATTACCCACTAAATGTTCAATTTCACGCAATAAAATTAAAATGCCGCCTTTTTTAATAATGTCTCGTCGACGTCCAGTCACTAATAACTGGTTATTGACTATTTCACCAAAATCTCCAGTGGGCATAAAACCTTGGTCATCTAACAATGGGTTGGTCACACCCTTTTCATCCAAATAACACAACATAAGATAAGGTGTTTTAACCCAAATTTCAGTCATCTCTCTTTTTTCCGGATCATTAGCCGGCTTAAGTTTAATTTCCACGTGCGGCATTTTATTGCCCACACTGTTTTGACAACGCGAATCTAAATGATTCATTTTTTCACTACTAATAAAAGTGGTTTCACTTAATCCGTAATTTTCCAATGGCTGAATACCAAATACTTCAAAAAATTTTTGTTTTTCCTCCAGAAAAATAGGGGCCGTACCTAAAAAACAATGTCGTATGGGTGGATACACACGATTCTGTCCGATGCGATTGGATAAAGCTAACAAACCACGCAATATAGATGGGACAAGCCAGATACTATTAATGTTATGTCGTGCAATTGTAGACCAAAAACCCAAAAAAGTTTTTCCATTAAAAGCATCATCTACAAAAACACTGCCCCCTGCAACTAATGGGATAAGCGTTAAATTAAAAAGACCGCCTAGATAGGACATGGGCAAATAGTTCCAAAATCGGATTACGCTCCTCTCCACTTGATGATAATTTAAGAAAGTTTTAGCTGAATTCCATAAATGATCGACACTCAACAAAATCGCCTTAGGTTCTCCTGTGGATCCGCTAGACGGCATAACCAATGTTCCTGTTTTTTCAACCTCTTTTTTTTCGCATTCAGGCCAATTCAATTCGAATCCAATGCGAACTACTTCGACTCGCCAATTTAAATTACTTATCTGATCCTGTAACGTGCCACTTACTGGATTTGCTAACAAGCAAAAATTTGCATTTACACGTTTTTTCCATCGTGTTATTTCAGATAATGTAGCTGTACAAGGTAGCGGCGCATAAACCAGTCCCGCTCGTAAGCTGGCCAAAAATAAAATGATTGTTTCAATGGAATTTGGTAGTAGAGCAATCAAGGCATCACCCGATTTCAGACCCATTGAATTTAGCCAACCATGAGCGCGATCAACAAAATCAACCAACTGCCTGTATGTAACCACTCGATCATTTGAATCCAGCAAGGCAATTTGATCTGTATCTTTTGCTATTTCGCTTAAATCAAAAAAAAGTGATTTCATCTTTTCTGTCATATTTGCGGAACTCCGCCTTGAATTAAAATTTTTGAATCTACGGTTAATGTGGCCGCACGAAATACAAAATCCAGATGAAAATCAACCTCATTCAAACCACCAACAGTATGATTTGCGCCAAAACCAAAATGCAAATACCCTAATGCGCCCTCATCCGTTAACATAATTCCTGTTAATTTTGCAGCGGGATTTAATCCAACACCGCATTCTGCCAATACGCGGCGTTTTGAATCGAGCGAACCGAATAATTCATTTAACATGGAAACTTGTTTTTTGTCGTCGCTTTCAAACTGAATAATTTTCCCATTATTAATTGTCAATGTAACAGGTGATTTCAAAAGTCCAAAATTTGGGTGGGTAATAGAACCATCAATGACAACAATTCCTTCTGCGCTGTTTTCAATAGGTGAAACATTTGCTTCAATATCCGGCGGTGAACCCAAGTCACCCGCCCGCTCAACAAAACCAGGGCAATAATTTCCTATTCTCCCATTTATTTTAAGCGAAATATCAGTGCCTGCTTCTGTATACACATGAATTTTTTCACCCAGTGAAAATGCATCCGCAAAATTTTGAACTTGTTTGGCGTGAGATTTAAAATCGATATGCAAACTAGGATCTTCAAGTAAATTCCATGTATAAAGCGGGAGACTTAAAAAACGCGCTCCATGCTTAGCGGCATTAATGCGTGCCTTGCTGTGTGCTAAAGAAAATCCACAAAGGCTCATGATCAGCGTTGCGGATTCCATTTCTTTTGCTGCATACTCTGGCGGTTCAGCGCCATGGTTGGTTAACGCAGGAATTTCCAATAAATGTAGTTTTATTTTGTGCGTTGATGCAACCATAATGAACGCATCTGCCATAGATCGTGTTTCTGGGTCGCATAAAATTAAAGCATTGTCTTCTGGTTTCACATGGCCACAATGAAACAATAAATTTGCAATCGCGCTGCGTTTAGTATCATTCAACATAAGCAATCCATTTACTGTGTTCAAATAATATATCTGCCAATCCATTGATGTTAGAAAATCGAACATCAGTAAGCGCACTATCTGGCAATGAAAGCTGCAATGAAGCTTCAATATCCATTACTAATTGCAACGTTTCAAATGAATTGAGTAGTCCACTACTGAAAAAATTACTATCAAGATCAAATTTTACGGCAGCATTTGTTTTATTTTTAATCCACTGTATTATCCATTCAACAAAATCTTGCTTTTCCATCGCAATTTCCCGATAAAAATCACTGTTTTCACAATAGCTTTACAAAACAATTCAAATCCAGAAAGCTTAGCATCCAGAACATAATAATTATTATGATTAGGTAAACTGATGCGCGGCAACTGAAAATTAACATCTTCTGATTGGCAAATCAATGAGGGATTGTTGGTGTAAGCCGCAATAAAACCATATTCCTTACACAAACGGATTGTTAATGGAGAAACCTCTTCTTTGCCACCATAAGGATAGCTGTATGAACGTGAATTGCAGTATTTTGCAGCATACATTGTACACTTTATAAAATCTTGACGTTGCGTTTCTATCGGTAAAGTCGCCAGTGGTTTATGATCCCAGCTATGCGCAGCAACAGTATGACCGCGATCCATTAATTCTAGTAAATCGCTTTCTTGCATCGGATCAAAACGTAATTTTTTTAAATGAGGGTTAACTTTTAGCTCATCAAAAGCAAAATTATTATTTAATTGATTTTCAATGGTATCCCACAGCGGATAACTAAATAGCAATGTTTCATAAAGTATCGAAGCAATTTCAAAGCGATTATCTGCGTTAATATTAAATTGCATGTCAGAAATTTGGTAATTACCCACTGGCACATAACTCAACCACAACATGATTTTGTCAATAGTTAACGTGATTTTATCAACTATTAATTTAAATGTAATAAAAAAAACACCGCGCAATCCATAGTTTTCCAAAATTTTAGGTGCGATTTCAAATTGATTTTTATAGCCGTCATCAAAAGTAATGCAAATTTTATCTTTTGAAAATCGGCGATTGATTAATTTGATATGATTTTCAAATACAGATTCGCGGTGTGAAACACCTAAATGCACACTATCGTCAAATAAATCATCTGGAATAATATTATGATAAGTCAAAATTATTTTTTGACGACGGTTTATGTAATAAAATAAACGAAATAATCCAACATATGATGAAAAAAAATAAAATGTGTGCAGTAACTTTTGTTTCATTGAATATCCGCATCGTATGATTTTCTTTTTTGCAAATAAATCATACCATATATGATACCTACCAATGTCCAAAAACAAATAACTTCAGGTCCTGCTGCTGAGTCCCACCATCCCTCCACAAGGGACTCCATCAACAAACCGAGAATGGCTCCTAATGTAGTCCCCATGGTAACTCTTTCAACACCTTGTAATCGAAGATAGCAGGGGATCGCGCAACTAAAAAAAGAAATTAAGATTAAGGCGTATAAAACTATTCCGATAATTCCGGTTTCTTCCATGATTGCCAGTTGAGAATTTCCCTTCTCATGTCCATATTTTGCCGACACCTGACTTGATAACTCTTTGGCGGAAAAATCATTAATGCCAATAGTAGCAGCAAATCCTCCCCCCATGAATCCACCTCTTTCAGCACGCGCGACAGATTGCTTCCATACAGAATCTCTAGACTGAATAATTCCATTTAAATTAAAGCTATTTATCGAGCCTCTAGACTTACCAATATGGTTAACGATCATACCTTCCAGATAACTCACTGGCATCATTAACAGTACAATACTAAGGCAAAAAAATGAAAGAAATGCGATGAGGATTTTTTTTGTAAGAGGAAAACTGAGAGTAAAACATGCCAAAACGCACGAAAAAATTACAAAAGAACTTCTAGAATAAGAGGCTATTAGAAAATGAATATCCAAAATTAAAACAAAAATCCAGAAGAAAAACGACCACCTGCTCGCTCTATTTTGATATATTTTTAAAAAAATAAGTGGTGAAACAATGGCTGTTAAAAAACCAAAAGCATTGGCATTGCCATTTAATCCAGAATATAAATTAAACGCGCCATAATAATCCAGGCTTCCTGCCGAAGCGCCACCCCTTAATCCAGAAACAAGAACAGTCAGCAATATTAAAAATAACCATTGTAAGCTGCGCTCATACCCATATTTAATTACCCACAAACATCCGGCAGAAAGCAGGACAATAACATTAAAAGAAAACAATGCGCTTTTTAAAAAGGTTAACAACGGTATTGGTGACCACAACGTTGTCAGAATACACCAGGTCAAATAAATTAAAAGCAAAACTTTCCACTGATATCTTACATAAATTAATAATTTTTTATTTAAAAATAAGTATAAGAATAACAAAAAAACAAATATCCAGCGTAGATTTGAAGCACCCATATCATCAATAAAAGAGGTGCCCATGCAAACAAAAAAAACAGCGGTGGATATAAAAATTATTTCAAAAAATGATCTTTTACGAATATACATTTCCACTCCAACCACTTTTTTTCCATGCTTTAATTATGTTGCTTGCTTCATTTTTTAGTGTCCAGGTCGCAGCATGTTCTGAAGCTTTTTTTGCCATTTCTTTTCTTATCTTGCTAGAATTTAACATAAATGACATCGCTTCGTGTATTGCGATGCTATTCTTTTGTTCAATAATTAAACCCGTGTTCTTATTTAAAATTAAATCATCAATGCAACCTACCCGCTGTGTGGCAATTACGGGAAGACCCACCGCCATTGCTTCGTTCACCACTAGCCCCCAAGGCTCCGAATGCGAAGGTATCACAAATACATCCGCAGCAAAATAAATTTCCCATAAGCGATCACCCTCTACCCTGCCAAAATAGGTTATTTTTTTAGAGTGCATAGCTGCCGATTTAACCTCATTCTGCAATTCACCTGAACCCACTATCCATAACTTTGCACGAGGATCAGTAATCATTGCGATTGCTGCAATCAATTCACGAATACCCTTCCAATCTAATAATCGTCCAACAAATAAAAATATCACATCTTCTTGATTCGATTGATTCAGCAATCTTAGCTGATTTCTTTCTGACAACGATATCTTTCCAATTTTATTCTTGATGTCATCTACATCAACCGTCATCTGTGCCTTCATCATTTTTTTATGAGCAACACTATAATGAGCTAAATATTGCGCTTGCCTGGTACCACCAGGTAGAAAAAATACAGGTAATTTAAATAGGATGGGATAAAAACATCTTTTTATTATTCTTTTCCAAAGCGGAATATCAAGACACAAGATTGTATCCGACTCAACAATCGCTGGAATAAAAAATAATCGAGACAGGATTATTACAAATAAAATAAATTTATTACTCCATCCGGCAAGATGTATTAACCGATACTTTCTTTTAAAAAAAATATTAATAAAGAGTGATAATAATTGTTTTTTTGATTTAATAATGGGGTATATTCTTTGGTATGATTTTAAGTTCCAAGATTGAGATACATTTTCTGATAAAAAAACAACATCCAATTCATCTGTAATAGAAAAACCGCGTTCAATTAGCCCCAAAATATAAGGCGTTGGTTCAATAAAAATCATCAGAATTTTATTATTAACATTTTTCACTGACAAACTTCCTTGTAAACATCTATCAGATTTTTAGCATGTTTTTTCCATGTATAATTTGCTAATACATGTTGCTTACCATTTTCTGCAATTTTACACATCGCCTCAAAATTATTAATCACCGTATTTAACGCATTATACAAACTATTAATACTTTTTGGTTCAACTAAAAACCCTGTTTTTCCATGTTCTATATACGCTTGTGGACCTTGTCCTTTAACACCCATGGTTAGCAGTCCATGTGCCATTGCCTCAATATATGCGATTCCAAATGCTTCCCGGTATGAAGGCAAGCAAAAAACATCTGATAGAGCTAAATTTTCATAGACTTTATCATGTGAACAATCTCCCAAAAATATTACCTGCTTACCCAAATCAAATTGATGAACAAGCTGCGCTAAATAAGGTTTTTGATCGCCACTACCAATGATTGTGTAAAGCCAATTTATTATGCCTTGGTTTTTAAGTTGAGCTAATACTCGAAGCATTAAATCAATTCCTTTTCCTTCGTGCAAATTACTCACGCTAATAATACGGATACATCCCTCATTATATCGTGCAACACATTGATTGTCGGGTAATCTAAAACCATTCTCAACGATACTACACTTTACGTTTTTATCTATTTTCTCTAAAAAATATTTTTTGAGCGGCTCTCCTACGTAAATAATTTTATTGGCTAGATTAAAAACCGGATGGAACAGTTTTTTTTTATATCCTTTTAGCATACGTGGCGACATATCGATGCCATGAATTGTAACAACAGAAGCAATGCCGATTTCATGCGCTGCTTTTGTTGCAGCTAAACCTGCAATTTCACCGTGTGCATGAATAATATCAAATTGATGAGCAATATTTAATTTTTTAATTTTTGATACGATCTGAGTGATATATAAAAAATTAGAAATGCGTCGAAAATAATGACGCGGAAATGAAAAATGTCGACTTGTCTTTATATTAATTGGAAATTCTTTATGTAAAAACAACTTGCGATAAAACGGTTTCCACGCGGGCGTGTATAATACAATTACCTCTACATTTGCATGTTGCAGTGCCTCTAAAGAATGCCACAAATAAAGATTCCGATTACTTTTTTTATGCTTAGGAAATTCGGAGGTTACCCATAAAACTTTTAAATTCATTATGCAAATACTCTTTGATAATCGAAAATCGCTTGGGATAAACTTTCATGGGATCCCACATCTAGCCAATATTCTCGGATAGGAAAAGTAGCAACAAATTTATCTTTTTTAATTAATTCCAATAAAAAAGAGGGCATATCATAAAAACAATTATTGTTTGGAAAATATTGTAAAACTTCAGGATTTAAAACATATATGCCAGCATTTACAAAAAAGGAATGTACTGGCTTTTCTTGAATATTTATTAAATTATGGCGATCTGGATCAATGCTCATAACCCCATAAGGAATTCTATTTTCATATTGTCTCACGCAAATAGTTGCAATAGGTTGATGTAAGTGATATTGATGGAATTCAAGAATTCGATCAAAATCTAAATTCGTCATAATATCCGCATTAACAACAAAAAATGGCAGTAATGGGGCAGAAGGCAATAATCTCAAACTTCCGACAGTGCCCAATGCACAATCTTCCTGTAAATATTCTATGTGCACACCCCATTTCTCACCAAAACCAAAATAATCTTGAATCATAGTCGCTTTATAATTAACAGAAAAATAAAAATGCTGAAATCCACGACCAATAAAGTTTTCTAATAAAATTTCTAAGATAGGTTTATTTCCAATTTTCACCAATGGCTTTGGAAAATCTAATGTTAATGGATGCAAACGAGTTCCAAGACCACCTGCCATAAATATCACTGAATTATTATGCTGTTTTTTTGCGGTCAAATGATTAAGGGTTTCTAAACCAACCACCTTATTCCCTGAATCTACAATGGGCAGATGCAAAATATTTAAATTTTGCATTTTCATTAACAACTGGTCTTTATCTTGTGTTTCTAAACCCACCTTTGGATTTTTACCCATCATTTCATGCACTGGCGCATCTAAGCTACCATGCTTTAATAAATGTCGACGAATATCACCATCGGTAACCACGCCTAACAAAACATGCTCTGCATCAACAACTAGTAATATACGCAAAGCTTCTTTATCAATTTTTTCTATCGCTGAAATGACAGAAATATCTGGCGAAATTAAAATGCGTTGCCAGTTGTCCTTATTTATCGACATATTAAATCCATTTATCTTTATACGGGTTTTGCAGGCACTCCAGCAACGCGACTATTTGAAGGTAAATCTGAAATCACCACGGCTCCGGCGCCTATTAAGGAATTTTCGCCAATGTGTATGCCTTGAATGATCTTTGCTCCAACGCCAATATGACAAAAGTCATCTATTTTTACACTACCCGATAATACAACACCAGGCGCTATATGCACATGGTTTCCAATAGTGCAATCATGATCAATTGACGCTGATGTATTCACAATCACGTTATGACCAATTTTTGTGCCGGTTAAAATAGTGCTTCTTGCTAATAATTGCACACCTTCTCCGATTGCAGTGTCGGTAGAAAAATAAGCAATCGGATGGATGACGGAATAAAAATCAAACCCGCTTTTTTTTAATTTTTCAAATTGTTTTGCTCGTAAATGTGGGATTCCAGTTGATCCAAGACCATTTGCAAGAAAAATATCATTCGGAGTATATTTTTTTAAGATAGATTCTTGCTCGTAAATAGGAAAACCTTTGAGAGACAACCCGATTAATTTTTCATCAACCTCTAAAAAACCAGCAACCTCAACTTCAGAATTTTGGCTCAAACATTCCAATAATACTTTTGCATGTCCACCAGCGCCAATGATAAAAATGGGCCTACTCATTGATTAACTCACCTGCTTGATAATCTTGACATGCAACACGTTTTAAATATTCCCAGTATCGCAATGGAGAAACGCCGATTCCCGGTCGTTGCAAACTTATATTTTTTTCTGTGAATGCTTCACCCTGCTTTATCGGTTGTACAGCAATAATACTTTTACGTGCAACTGATTTTGTTTCCAATTCTTTCTGAGTCGGTATTTTTAGAGAATTTCCCAATGCACACTCTACTTCTCTAATGGCAGCAACCATGTTTTTTAACTCATCGGGTTCGAGTGATGCTTTATGATCAGGACCAGGCAAGGATCGATCCAGTGTAAAATGTTTTTCAATAATAGCAGCGTCTCTTGCGACAGCAGCAATAGGGATTGAAATACCTCTTGTGTGATCCGAATATCCAACGGGTAAATTAAAAGCAGATCTTAATGTATCCATTGCGCGTAAATTTACACCATTAAAATCTGCCGGATAATCAGATGTGCAATGCAATAATGACACTTTTTCTTTTAACTTTTTTTGTCCTTCAGTTGAGTAATACGCACGCATAAATGCATCCATTGAAGGATTTTCATCGCATTGTAAATACCCAAACGCAATGATAGCTAGTGCCTGCTCAATATCACCCAACGTTGACATTCCAGTTGATAAAATAATTGACGGCTGCGCTTTTGCGATTTGGAGCAATAAGGGTGCTGTTGTTATTTCGCCAGAAGCAATTTTAATGGTTGATAATTGCAGTATATTCAATAAAAAATCTGTGCTTTTTAAATCAAATGGTGTGGACAAAAATTCAATATCATTTTTTTCACAATATGATTTTAAAATAATATGATCATCAAAACTCAATTCTAATTTTTTTAGCATATGATATTGAGATTCGGCGATATCTGTATTCTTCTTTTGATACGCGGCTTTTGGTGCCCAGCGTGATACCAGTTGTTCAGTTTGAAATGTTTGAAATTTTACTGCATTAGCGCCTGCATAGACAGCTGCATCAATTAACTGCAAGGCAAGATTTAAATCACCATTATGATTCACGCCTGCTTCAGCTATCACATAAACTTTTTGGCTGTTCATTTCCATAAGCCTTTAAATCATAAAATTCTTTTTGAATGATCTTTTTTAAATTAATCGTTTTAATAACGTTCTTAATTGTTTGCGCGGTATTTCCCGCATCATACGGTGAAATGGTTTTTTTAACAATAGCTTTAAATTTTACGGATAATGCTTTTTTGATTGCTATTTTAATTTCTGATGCGGAAACGCCACAATGAATAACTGAATCTGCAAGCAGTCGTCCCATTTGTCGATTTCCTATGTTAACAGAAGGTTTATGCAGCACAGGCGCCTCGATGACGCCACTGGATGAATTTCCAATCACAGCATCGCAGTAATACATTGTGCTTAGGTAATTCAAATCACCCATGGTGGTAAACGCTTTCATCCGCTCAGGTTTTTTTTCTACGTATAAATCAATCTGCTGATTAACCAATCGACCCGCTTCATCCGCATTGGACTTGGTAAAAATAACTTTTGCAGAAGGAAAAAAATCAAGTGCGGAAAACAGATGATTTAACTCTTCCTTAATTTTACTCAGCTGTAATGTTGCCGGATGGTAAGTTATTAAAAATGTCGGGTATGTAAAATAAAAATCTAATCTCTTTTCTAGCTCATTTTGAGCTAAAAAACGCATTTTTTTTATGCGTTCAATGCCTGGTGCACCCGTATTAAATACAACTCCAGGTTGCTCGCCCATTTGAATCACACGATTTTTATAGCTCTCAGCTGCAGTAAAATGCAGATGCGACATTTTAGTAATTGCATGACGAATGCTGTCATCAATAGCTCCCTGAGTTAGTTCGCCGCCATGAATGTGCGCGACAGGGATTTTCATGATCATCGCTGTTTGCGCCGCACCTAGTATTTCAAAACGATCGCCCAGTATCACAATTAAATCTGGTTTTAAACGCTCAAACGCATCAGCAAAGCTTACCACAGCAATACCCACCGATTTTGCAACACCCACTGCTGAATCACTCGATAAAAGCATTTCCACTTTAGCATCGATTTGAAAGCCATCCTGCTCAATCAATTGATAGGTTAACCCAAACTCGGGCGATAAGTGCATGGCTGTTACAATTAATTGTAATATTAAATCAGCATCTGATTTAACTTCATAAAGCAAGCTTTTAAGTAAGCCATATTCAGCACGAGTGCCACTGACGACTGCGATTTTACGCAGTGGTTGTCTGTTTATTGACAAGACACTCTCCTAAAACTACACTACTCGGAATATTAATAATTTGCTTAGATATCTTTTCTGCAGTAGACAAATCCATGCGGGGAACATCACGATACATCGACAAATGATGCATCAATTCCCACGCAGGACGCACAGAAATTCTTTCCTGATTTAATCTTTCCAGGATCTCGTCGCGCGCATTTTCCTCGACAAAAATAGCATTTAACCAATAATTACTTTTTGCAAAGGGGGGCTCGCTCATAAAACGGACCGCTGAAATTTCAGAAAATTTTTCTTGATAGTTTTCAGATAATGCACGCTTTACTTTTAAAAAATATGATAATTTTTCAAGCTGCGCGCAACCCATAGCCGCATTGATATTTGGCATACGATAATTAAAACCAATTTCATCATGCTGGTATAAATAAGCATGTGGAATCTTCGCAGTTGTTGTGATGTGTTTTGCGCGCTTCGCAATTTTTTCATTATTCGTTAAAATTGCACCGCCGCCGCCAGTTGTAATAATTTTATTACCATTGAAGCTCAATGCACCAACCAATCCGTGATGGCCGACGTGCCTGCCTTTGTAATATGAGCCCAACGCTTCAGCTGCATCTTCAATCAAATTCAGGTGATATTGCAGCGCCAATTCAGAAAGTGCATCTAAGTCAACTGGATGACCAAACGTATGCATCACACACAATGCGCGAATTGGACGTCCAGTTAATCGATTAAAACACGTTTTATCTTTTATAATTGTGATATCTTCTAAGTAATTTTTTAGTTTTTCAACATCGACACCTAAGTATTTTTCATCGCAATCGAAAAAATGAGGAATTGCATCACAATAATGTAACGCATTGCATGTGGCTACAAATGTTAATGCTGGTACTAAAACTTCATCACCCTGCTTCACCCCAGCCAGTAAATAACAAATATGTAGTGCGGCAGTACCATTTGTTGTCACAATCGCATATTTTGCACCTGTAAAATGCGCTAAATCATTTTCAAAACGATCAACAAATTTCCCAACGGAAGAAACCCAGCCAGTATCTAAACATTCTTTTACGTAATCCCATTCATGACCAGCGATACAGGGTTCGTGTAACGACAACACCCCTTTATTAGCATCAGATGAATTTGTACAAAGTGCATTTATAATTTTTTTATACATTATATGCCGTTGGTTTATAAAGTTTATTATTTTCACTCTGTAAAAACCACCGTATGGTTTCTTCAAGACCACGTTTAAACCCAGAAATACTCGCATATTCTGGTTGCCAATTGGTTAAGCGAAATGCTTTGTTATTATCTGCCCATAACCGCTCCACTTCGCTATTTATTGGCCGAATACGCTGCTCATCCTCTACAACATCAATATCTGCGCCCATTAATTCGGCGATCATTTTGACGGTATCCTGCATGGAAATTTCAAAATTGCTGCCAGCGTTGATTATCTCACCAACAGAATAATCCGATTCAGTAACTGCAACAAATGCTTTTGCAGTATCTTTGACAAATGTAAAATCACGCGTTGGATGCAAGGAACCCAGTTTAATTTTTTCACAATCATTTGCTATTTGAGTTATTACTGTTGGAATAAATGCGCGAGCAGATTGCCTGGGTCCAAAAGTGTTGAACGGACGAATAATGCTCACAGGCACGCCAAATGAAGTATAAAATGACATCGCAATTTGGTCTGCACCAATTT
Source organism: Gammaproteobacteria bacterium (assembly GCA_013287505.1). Taxonomy (GTDB): domain Bacteria; phylum Pseudomonadota; class Gammaproteobacteria; order Coxiellales; family Coxiellaceae; genus 2-02-FULL-42-43. The sequence goes on along the minus strand of JABDDR010000025.1, from coordinate 5,431 downwards.
TACTTGCTGAGTACGGCGACTGCCCTTGTAGTGGATGTGCCTCATCAATCGGCACATAACGCGCTGTACCATACACTTCGCTGGTAGATGTATGCACTACCTTTGAAACACTTAATTCTCGTGCTGCTTGCACAATATTTAATGTGCCTTTGACATTCGTATCGATGTAAGTATCTGGTGAGTGATAAGAATAAGGGATACCAATTAATGCTGCTAAATGCAAGACAACATCACATCCCTGCATCGCTGTTTTTACACTATGCGGATCGCGAATATCACCCATTATGACTTCGATATTATTCTTTATTTTATGAGGTAAGCTGTCTAGCCATCCCCACGTTCCAAATGAATTATATAGAACGAATGCTCTCACAGAGCAGCCTATATTAACTAAATATTCTACGAGATGAGAGCCGATAAAACCGTCTGCGCCAGTGATTAGTATTTTTTTATTGGTTAATAGCATAATTTACTTCAACAAACAGGCAATATGTTTTATAAAGCCAATTTTATTAATAGCGCTTTTATTTCCCATAATATTTACAGCTTCAGCGCCAGCTACATTTCCAATAAAAGCAATTAATTCTGATGGTGCTTGATGGTAAGCATAAAGACTTGAAATAGCCAAGACCGCGTCTCCCGCGCCAACGCGATCCACTACTGCTGTTGCAAATGCAGGCACTTTACAAATGGATTCTGATTTTTTACAGACATAGGCTCCATCTTTTCCGTTGGTAATCATTGCTTGATCATATTGATGCTCTGATATCAATCTGCTTAACTGTTCAGAAACAGAAAGGTGTCTTTGTCTATAATTTAATTGTAATTCCCTGGAAGCAACTACAACATAATTTGCCTTTTTATATTTCGAAATAAAGTTAAAGCCACTATTTCCAGCATTTGCTTGTGTATTTACCGCTAAATATTTTGCATGTTGCGTTACATAATCAATTGACGCATCATCCAGCAATCCGTGACCGTAATCCGCCACAATAACCATATCATGATTTTTCAATAAAATTTCCATTTTCTTAAGCAATTCATGTTGTTGATCAGCATCCAAAAAATCATCATTAATTTCATACTCTTCAAATAATTTTTGTTTGAGATATTCTTCTAAAAAACGTGTTTTTACAATAGTTGGAGATTTTTTTTTGTATATTATTTCTAAATTCACATTTTTTGCGATGCTATTTTTAATAATACCTTCATGCTCTGCATTTTCACCTAGATAAGTTAAACAGGTAATTTCCGCACAAAAATCACTAAGATGATTTGCCATTGCTAAAATACCACCTGCATATAATTCACGATGTCTATATTTTGCAACCAACGTTGGTTCTTTTCCTGACTTACCAATTACTTCGGCAAAACGATAAGCATCAATGATGCTTTCACCAATTAAGAGTACTTTTAAATTTTTTGATTTTTCTAAATAAGATGAAATATTTTGAAAATCATACTGTTTTTTAAAATTACTGAGATACGAAATAGTTTCTTCAGAAAATGGAGAGAAAAACTCATTGAGGAGTGTAGATGAACTAAAGGTAGCTTCATTGGTAAATAACACTCTACCGCCAATTTCATTCATTGCCATAACCTCGACATCGATTTTTCCTGTAATATCATTTTCACTATTTTTATACTCATCACCTTTTGCATAAATCGCAGGCTTAATTAATTGAATAGCCTCGACAGCAGTTGGCCACGAATTAATAATAACAAAATCAACACAGTCTAATGCAGCGACAGCTTCAGCGCGTAATTTTTCAGTAAATCTAGGACGATTAGGGCCTTTATTGACAAAACGATCCGGTGTAATTGTTACAATTAAAATGTCGCCTTGTTTTTTTGCAGCTTGAAAATGCTTAATATGTCCAATATGAAGCAAATCAAATACACCATGCGATTGCACTATACGATCAGTTTTATTGATTCTATTTTTTAAATCTGTAAAACCAATAATCTTGTTTTTAACAATTAACTCTGAGTCTATCAATTCGATCATTATGTGCTTCCTGTTTGTATTATTTTTGTAATTCTTAAAATAGAAATTAATTGTGTGCGCATTAATAAGCTCTTAATGAAGTAACAGCCTGTTATTTTCTTTTAGAAAATTTGATCCTATTTTAATATAAATATTTTTAACGTTTATTGGGCAATGTTTTTTATAATTTTGCCAATATTGCTCTTGAATCAATTGATCATCTTTTGTTTGATAATGTTTTTTATTTAATTCTGCTTCCATTTGCTTCACAGCATCTAGCAACTGTTCATCCGTATTTTCTACAAGAACTAAATCTTTCTGAGAAAATTCATTTAACACTTGACGAGAAACAGAATGACAAACTTTCGCTGATTCGCTGAGCGTCAAAAAAAGACCAGTATTTTTATTTTTAAGTAGCTTTGGAATTAATAATGTGCATGGATACCACATTAATGTTAGATTAAATATAGGTGATACATTTGTATGCAAAACTGGTATCCTAAAAATCTGCGAAACGCAATCTAATCCGGTGCATGTTGAAATACAAAAAGAACAATTTGCCATCAAATAAACATCCATAAAATCAGATCGTAATGGGTGATTTGCATAATCAATTATTTTTCGATGTTTAACGTCAAATTTCTTATTTACATATTTACCCATACGTAATACATAATAGCCCATTTCCGCTAAATATAAGGCTGATTTTTGATACGCATCAATATCCGCATCACGATGATCATGATAACTCCAATCAAGCTTTGGATAATAATTATTTAAGTATGCCGAATCTCTAACTACCAAACAGACAAATCGCGCATTATCAGGAATTCCCAATTGTCTCATCATCCTTTTTGCTTCAAAGACTTCATTTTCTAAAAATGATAAGCATGGTCTTTCTATTTTTTTAAGCATACCAAATTGATCAACGGCACCCTCACTTACTTCAAATTTTTTCAATGCGTCATTTTTATATCGGTCTCCAAAAATAAATAATAATGCGTCATTTACCTGCGAAACAATTTTCGCAAAAGGAAGAATAGGTATCACTCTTTTCCACATAAGGTGTAATTGTGCATTACAAATAGGCGCATCAAGTAAGTAAAAAAAATATTTTACATTTTTTTCATCAGATTTTATATGATCCAAATAGCATAATAATAATTCCGTATTTAAAGCATAATGCCCTATTCTATTAGAGCATAATCTAATGAGTCTAATTTTTACAAACGGGAACAAAAGGATTAAAAAAAAAGAAAAAGGTAGCGACATTAGAAAAAATGGGAGTTGAGGTAACTTTTTTGCTGCTCGCAACCCTAAACCAAGAGTGCGTCGAGTAAAAGAACCCTTCCTTATCATTATTAAGTCCCCTAATTCACTTCGCAGGCTTGCGACGTAAATTTCGTTATTAAATTATCATGCCTCTTTAAAAATGATGGGGATATACGCATGGTTACACTTTCATAAGAAGTTTCGCCTCTCCCTAGTTCATAAGGCATATTTTTCCAAAAAAGCAATTGCAGATCTCTCATTTCATGCGTTTCAATTGCTGGATTTTCAAGATAATCCACCATTTCTTTCACAACATCTAAAATTTCATCAGGGGTATTTTCAATAAAAACCCAATTTTTTCTTTCCCATTCCTGTATAATAGGGTCTCTATGATTGGTATATTTTCCAGAAAGAATAAAATGCGCATAATCTTTAAATATTTCTCGATAAGAGACAAGTGTTTGCGTTTTTATACAAAACAAATTTTTGAATATTAAAAATGTCCAATCAACATAACTTTTTTCTTGAAAAAAAATTGCGTTAGTCGTAACTACCGGTCGATTCATAATGCGTGGCACAGAATCAAGACCGGAAGAAGTGCCTATAAAGAAAGCACAAGTTCCGCTGAGATATATATCCATAAAATCGGATTTAATCGGATGGTTAGAATAATCGATGAACCTTGGATCTTCAATATTCAAAGCTTTTTCTACATATTTACCCATCCTGATAACATAATAACCTTTCTGAATTAAAAATCGAATCGCGGGAATATAATTTTTAATATCCGCATTTCTGAAATTCTCATCATAAATGGCTGTGTCAGGCATTACATTTTTTATATATGCAGCATCTCTTACCATCAAACAAACAAATGGCTTACCATCTGGGATTCCCAATTTAACTTTTAGGTTCTCACCCATTTGTTTTTCTTCTTCGGTAAAAAATATAAATTGATTTTTACCCTTTCTGTGGTAATTCCAGATATCATAACCGCCAATTGAATCTTCAAATATTTTTTTAAATGGCGTACGATACTTTTCTTTCAATATCATTATCAAAATATCATCAACATACGACCAAAAAGCACCCCAAGGCGGTACAATTTTTATAACTCTTGACCACATTTTGTAAAGAAAGCTGTTAGAAATAGGCACATAGGTTTGCGTATAATAAAAATGTGCGCAATTTTTTTCTTCAGGATAAGTATTATATTTGAGTGCGCAGAGCAATAAGTGAACATTGTCAGCGAAATGCCCTATTCTAGCTGATCGTAATCTAATCAATCGGATTTTTTTAAATGGCCAAATTAAAATTACGAACAACGCAATTACAAAAGAAAGCATGCGTTGAATCATTCTAACAAGCGCTTCGCCAAGACCTTGTGTTTTTATTACATTAATAAAACGTTTTATATGCTGGATAAACATTTTTATCTTCCCTGACTCACTCATCACCAGGCTGACAAGCCACCATCTGCATAAAGCACTTGCCCCGTCACATATCTTGAAGCTTCACTCGCTAAAAATAACATAGGTCCAACGATATCAATTTTTTCTGCCATTCTACCCATCGGTACACGCGCAGAGTATTTTTGATTAAAAATGTTATTTTGCCCGCTTGCTACACCACCAGGACACAATGCATTCACACGAATACCGCATTCACCCCACAAAGTAGCCAAATGCTTTGTCAAGCCGATAACTCCCGCTTTTGATGTTGTATAAACAGCGGGGGTATTTATTTCTCCACCCAAATAATTAGAACCTTCGTAAATACGTTGATCAGGGCCAATTAAGCTGTACATTGATGCGGTTTGAATAATCGAACCAGATTTTTTTTCTAACATATATTTTCCAACAGCTTGCGCCATTAAAAACATACCGTCTAAATTAACAGACATGATTTCGCGCCAAAGCTCCAATGAATAATCAGGAAAAGACGTAAAAAATGATTTTATATCTTTGGATTTTGTCGCTGCGTTATTTAATAAAATATCAATTTGAGAAAAACGTTGAATTATTTTTTCAACTGATTTTTGAACAGATTCAGCATTTGAAACATCGCATTGAATAAAAATAAAATTGTTTTTATCATAATTTTTTGAGATATCTAATTCTAAACTTTTTAAATTTTCAATATGAGAATCTAAGCAAGCAACTTTCGCACCTA
>JABDDR010000024.1 GCA_013287505.1 Gammaproteobacteria bacterium | reverse complement strand
AAGCACTCCTCCATCACAAATTGCCATTTCAAGTATCACCGTCATGGAGCTGGAGTATGGATTGTTGCATGACGCTCAACGAGCAAAAAAACTCAGACCCATCATTCAGGGATTCATCACAAGCGTCGCGATTTTGCCATATACCGAAGAGGACGCGAACTATTCCGCCACCATTCGTGCAGCGCTCAGAAAAGCAGGAACACCCATTGGCAGCTATGATGTTCTCATTGCAGGTGCAGCACTGCGACATCAATTAATTTTAGTCACCGCAAATGAAAAAGAGTTTGAACGTATTCCGCAATTATTAATTGAAAACTGGCGAAATTAAGAATAAATCAAACGTCCCCTGCGGAATTCGAATCCGCGTTCTCACCGTGAAAGGGTGGTGTCCTAGGCCTCTAGACGAAGGGGACAAAAAGGCTGCTGAAGCTGTGCTCAAGCAGCGCAAATTCTAGGGGTGTTGCGATAAGATGTCAAGGATGGTGCACGCTAATTTTTCTGTTTTATGATCTTGGTCACGCGCTGGATTAAACTCCACGATATCCGCTCCAATAAAGTGAGGATGTTGCGCAATGATTGGAAATGCCGAATAATTGCCTTGATATAATTTTAAGGTTTGATTGGCGAGCTGCACGGTGTGTGTGGTGACTTCATCTAAAAAATAGCGATCATGGGAAATAATTAAGACCGTTGCCGTGCACGCTTTTGCCCATTGCGTCAGCCACGCAATACTTTCTAGGTCTAAATGATTCGTGGGTTCATCGAGCAATAATAAATTGGCTTGCGACATTAATACGCGCGCCAATTGCAAGCGCATTTGCCATCCACCTGAGAAAGACTTGACGGGTTTTTCAAACTCCGCATCTAAAAATCCTAAGCCTTTTAATATCATTGCAACGCGCGCATCAATGCGATAACCGTCAATGGCTTCTAATTCAGCATATAATTCGCCGAGTAAAACGCCATTGTTTTCTTTTTCAGCTTTTACCATTTTTTCTTGTAATTCAACCCATGCCGTATCACCGGATCGCGCAAATGCAAATGCCAACTCATCGGTTTCCGGTAATTCTTGTGCTAAATGCGCTATTTTCCAAGCGTTGGGAAGAAATACATCGCCTTGATCTTCCTGCAATTCACGCATGATCAATTTCAGCAGTGATGTTTTTCCGGCACCATTTCTGCCGATTAAACCTGCTTTATAGCCAACATCCAAACGCAGCGATGCATCTTCTAACAAAACTTTTACGCCGCGACGTAGCGTAACGTGATTAAGTTGAAGCATGAGGTACATACTCCTGAATCGCAATTCCCAGCGCATTAGGTCCCGCATGTACCGCCAAACTCGCGCAGCACGGTAACACGAAAATTTGGTCAATTTGCTCAGGAAAATGATGTTTTAATAATGTGGCGAGTTGATAGCCTTCATTTTCTAAATCAGTATGAACGATGGATAATCGATATTTTTTTGTCATATCTAATTTCTTTTTTACAAAACGAAATAATTTATGAGATAAATTTTTCCGACCAAATAATAAACGATGCGGTTTCACTGAGCCATCTTTTGTAATGTTTGCAAGTGGTGTTAATCTGAAAAAATCGATTATATTTTTTAACTTAATAGGCAATCTTCCACTCCGTACTAAAAAATCAAGTTGCGTAAGTGCCGCAAAATAGTCTGTTTTTTGAATAATATCCTTTGTTTTTTTCACAATGTCATCGTGTGAATAACCCGCTGCAGACAACTCTGCTGCATACATAACAATTAAACCAAGTCCAGACGAAGCATTAGATGCATCAATGACAGTAATTTTAGTGTCACCATTGATTTTTTCAGCCGCTTTTTCAGAAGCAGAAACCGTTCCGCTTAAGACTCTTGGAATATGTACTGCAATAACCGCATCAAAATGTGTAGACAGATATTGATATTGTCTGTGGAAATCGCCGAAACTCGGTTGCGATGTTGTCGGATGTATCGATTTATTTTTTAATGCGTGATGAAATTCTTCGGATGTCATTGACACTTTATCAAGGTATGTCTGATTTCCAAAATTAATAACCAATGGCACAACATGAATATTCAGTTTTGAAATAATATCTGAGGGTAAATCAGCTGCAGAATCAGTAAGAATAGCAACTGTTTTTTTACGATTGGTAAATGATTTTTGTTGTGCAATCATGTCATCTGCTTTTTCGCCAGACACATCGCCATATTGTCTGCATGCGGTAAATATCGCATTGGGATCATTCGTGTGAATATGAATTTTTGTTTTAATGGCAGATCCCGCGACGATTAAACTTTCACCCAATTCATCCAAGAGTTGTCGTAATTCATCTTGATCAATATCACGATGACCACTTTTTTTGATTAAGCATTCTGTGCAAAAACGAAAACGCTCATCCACAATATGCGGTATCTCTTCATGCGTTTTAATAATGGTAATTTCTGCTAACTCTTCTTGTAATTGTTTAATAGAACCATTGACCACAAAATGATAAATGCCATTTAAAAATTCAACAAACCCTTGCGCGCCGGCGTCTACAACACCCGCTTTTTTAAGCTCTTTTAGTTGACTAGACGTATGCAATAATGATTTTTGTGCGCGTTCGATGCCGGTATATAATAAATCTACAAAATCAAGTTCGTTATTGGCCAATTGTTGATGCGTAATTTCATCGGAAAAATCGCGTAAAATAGTTAAGATCGTGCCTTCTTTGGGTTGCGATAATGCTTTGTGTGCAAAATTAACGGCAGTGGCAATTGCAGCGACAAAATTTTTCGTCGTCATATGCTTTTCAACCGTTTTGGCGCCTTCGCTTAATCCCTGAAAAAACTGCGCTAAAATAGCACCCGAATTTCCGCGAGCACCATTCAGTGCAGCATCCGCAACGGTATCGAGTAATTCATGAATCGTTGCATAACCTATCGAATGCGTTCTTTCTAGGATGGCATTCAGTGTGAGTGCCATATTTGTACCGGTGTCGCGATCTGGCACGGGGAATACATTGATGTTATTTAAATACTCCTGTTTTGAGATAACTTGGCGAATACCAGCAACGATGGCGCGATATAAACGTGTTCCATCAAGATATGTAATTTTTGCATTGATTGACATGTGAGACGCAAGCCCCCTGATCCTGTTGAAGTGGCGCATCATACCATGATCTTCGAAAACACGGTATTGCCTGACGATTGGTTATCGGTTATGTAGAGACGTCGATTTATCGCGTCTCCGGAGGGAATTTGTGAGCAATCTGCAAAAATTTTTTAAACCTCAAAAATCACGCATTTACTGCGCGTATCTTGTTTTCACGCATGGTTTTGCATTGCTCAGTGTGTTGCTTGTGTTGAAATTTTGGGCATTACTATTTTTGCCAATAATTACCCTATCATTTTTATTTTATCATCATCGTGAAAATCATATTATTTCGCTCGAACATGATAAAAAAACGCAGTGGGTTTTGCATTTATCCAATGGTTTATTTGAGCGGGTTGAATTATTACCAAATAGTGTGATGATGCGTTATTTTTTGGTGTTGCATTTTATGTGCATAAATACTGGCAAAAAAGAAACATTGGTATTATTTTCAGATAGTTTTTCAGGCAATGATTTTAGATCGTTGCGGCGGTGTGTTAAGAGCGGATACTTGTAGCAATATTGCTTAGACCCCCCGTTTTTTATAATTGCTTGCTAATGCATGTACTTACAAAAATCAAAGAATCGCTGAACGCAACGTTTCTGCTGGCTATATAGTTTAGAAGCCGCGCGTTCTGAAGCATCCCCACAAATTTTGAATTGTCGTGAACTTCGTAGAGACGTCGATTTATCGCGTCTCAAATCTCAGAATTACCTCGCCCTATAGTCAGTAACACTCACTCTAATGTCACTGCATTTATAAACACCAGAGATGATCATGTATCTGAGACGCGATAAATCGACGTCTCTACGAAAGACTGAATCGCGTCTTTACAACAATGATATTAATTCAAGTGGTTATAAAAAAATTTATGGGGATACTTCAGGCCGAGCGTTAACGAATGCGAAAGGTGGGTCGAAGATGGATTGTTTTGCAGGCTTTCGCATTTGCTAACGCGCGGCTTCTCAACTGTATTATCAGCAAATGCATCATGCGCAGTGTTTTTTTTGATTGTGACTGTTGTTCTTGAAATGCGCCGCAATCACCGACGCCACACACCCCGTCAATTTTTTCACATACGCAATATGCAAAAACTCATTCGGACCATGCGCATTAGATTTTGGTCCCAAAATACCCGTAATTAAAAATTGCGCCTTAGGAAACATATCGCTCAGCATACCCATAAACGGAATCGTGCCACCAATGCCTAAGTAAGCTGCATTTTTACCAAAAAATAATTGCGATGCTTGATCGCTTGCTTGCGCCAACCAATCTGCTAATTCGGGTGCATGCCAACCAGGACCGAAGTCTTCCGCATGGTAGGAAACTTTTGCCTGAAAGGGTGGATCCGTTTCTAAAATCTCTTTTAATGCGCTACTGGCTTTTTTAACATCACAGGTTGGCGGCACACGCATAGATAATTTCACCGATAAACTCGGCAAAGTCACATTGCCTGCATTAGCAATATTTGGCACGCCATCGGTGCCCACAATCGATAATGCAGGACGCCATGTACGATTTAAAATTAATTCCGCCGTATCGTGACACAACGGTTGCACACCTTCCAAAAATGGCACGCCCTTTATCAATTCATCACCAAGCGCATCAGCTGCATTTTTTGCTTGTTCTAATCGATGCTGCGGAATTTTAACATGCAATTGTTCGACTTGAATTTTGCCATTATTGGGATCTTCAATGCGATCCAACAATTGTCGTAACACATGAAAAACAGACGGCGCAACACCACTGCCATAACCCGAATGGATGCCATTTTCCAGTGTATTAATTTCCAACGTGCCGCCCACAATTCCGCGCAACGAGGTTGTGCCCCACAATTGATCGTAATTACCGCATTCCGAATCTAAGCAAATAATAAAATCAGGCGATCCAATTTGTTGTGATAATAATTTTAAATAAGGCGGTAAATCGAAACTGCCGCTTTCTTCGCATGCTTCAATTAAAACAACACACCGTGCGTGGGGAATATGTAAAGATTGCAAATACGCAATCGCATTTAATGCTGCAAAAGTAGCATATCCATCATCTGCGCCACCACGCCCATATAATTTTCCGTCTTTAATGACTGGGGTCCACGCATCCAATCCCGCATGCCATCCTGTCATCTCAGGTTGTTTATCCATATGACCGTATAATAAAATCGTTTGATCAGAATCGCCGGGAATATCGATTAATAAAACCGGCGTGCGATTTTCAATCTGATGCAGCTCAATTTTCATCTCTTTAATCGGTTGTTTTTCACACCACTTTTTTAGCAGTTCCATCGCTTTTGCAATATGCCCACTGGCTTGCCAGTTTTTATCAAACAGCGGTGATTTACAGGGAATGCGAATGTAATTTTCCAATTGCGGAATAATATCTTGATCCCATTGTGTGCTGATTGTGCCGAAATGATTTTTTATTTTTTGCTGAGTGTCAGGCATGGCGTTTTCAATAGTGATATGTTTTTTTTTGAAATTGTGGCATTGGCGGTAGAGATTAACAAGTACCACCTGAGGTAAGTAATAATAACCGAAGCGATAGAAAACGTTAATGGTCTTCGATACAATCACGAGATATCCGAGTTAATGAGAGTACATTATGTCACGCTGGGAATTAAGACGACGTTCTAGACAAATTCTGCCATTTTTTGCAAAACTGAACGATGAAACAGCTGGTGGCAGAAGCGAGTTTCACCTAAGAAAACAGGATGACACGGCAAGAGCGTTGCTTTTTGAAATTCCACCAAAATTATTGTTTGTCATAGCAGCATTTTTGGATGCCAGAACCATTTGCATGGGTTTTTCGATTATACATCCTGTCGTATTGAACATATTAATCAATCGAAAAGAGGGAGATGCGCTATTTTTGTATTCTCAGTCCAATTTGCTTCTGCGTCACAGACGGTTACCCTTCGGTATTGCGCAGCCAGTAGTAGGCGAAATTGCTTTTACTGCAATCTCAAAAAATGGCGAAAAAATAGTCTTCGGTTTTAGGCGTAACCATGATACTGAACAGTCAGGTTTCAATGAACAAAACATTGAGCGTGGTTTTTTTCATAATACCGGAATTCTTAATCGATCTGATGGCGATTACCATGAAGAAAATTTGAATACAATGAAGCCAGACTATTATGTAACAGCGGCTGCAATTAGTGATGATGGTGCGTGGTTAGTGAGGGCGTCATCGAGCCTTTCTCGCCATAGCTGGCTTGCTTTTACTTATCAAGCGAATCCAGCGCTTCCGTACTCAGAAATAATGAGCGTGCCAATAGTTGGTATTGTTCGAGATATCCTCTTTAATCCAGCCGCAACTGTATGTATTGCGCTCGTAAGAAATGGTAGACCTCAGGAAGATTATTTTTTCATATGTCGTATGAATCCAGTGGGGGAATTTTTTACGACGCATTATTCCTGCAAAGGACGACGAATTGGAAAAATGGCATGTAGTCCCGACGGGCGATATTTTGCATTTGATGATCGCACGAAAAAAGCCGTTAAGTTATATACCGTACATGGATGGAATCAAGAAGAATCAAAACATTATCCTGATAGTGAGCTCACCGCCATAACATTTAGCCCCGATGGAAAATATATTGCGCTCGGATTTGAGAATCGAATTGTTGTTTGGTCAATTGAAGCACGCGATGTTCAATATTCGTATCCCTTTCCAAATACCTGTCATCATGCTATTGGATTTAGCAATGATAGTAAAAATATTATTACGGCTTTTGAAACGGATTCACACTCATTTTTTATAGGAAACATTTGTTTGGGAGATGGACGAAAAAATTTTAAAAAATACCCACTAGAATCGTCGATGTCATCCTGCAGCATTTCCGGAGACCAGATCATCGTTGGGTATAAAAATGGTGTAGTGGAATGTTTTAAAACGCTACCACTCGTGTACGATGCGCATGACACAATGCAAGTAGCATTAACAGAAGAAACACATACAGAAACAACATCACTGCGTCCGTGATGAAGTATAGCGCCACCCACTTAGCCCCTGCTCTTTGTTGCAAACTCAGTCGTCTTCAGTCATGTACTCGCATGTACACTCCTTCGACTCCTTCGTTTGCGCCCCGAGCAGAACTAAGTGGATGACGCTATAGATGTACGCTACCATCTTTAAACGTATTTTTTAGGGTTTTGAACGTGTTTATTATCTTTACAAAAATCCTTGTCAAAACTGGCTAATGCGGGTGCGCCATGCAGTCGACTTTCAGCTAAAATCAAATAATCTCCAAAATCTGCTTTTCCTTTTGCATACATTTCTAAAGCTGCCGTAATGGCTTCACGTTGACCTATCGCTACGCCTGAAGAATCCAGTAAATTTAAAATGGCATCATGAATTTCTTCACGAGTTCTTTTTTTGACTTTTAAAACCCATACCATTTTTAAAATGGCATATGAAGCAATAAATAACTTCTTTTCTGTTGAAATTTTTTTTAAAAATTGTTTTGCAATTTTAGCTTCAGCAGGATCATCTTCTATGACTGCACGAACGAGTACGTTTGTGTCACATCCTATCATCTTTTATTCCTTATTTTTCTGACACAGCCTTCATAATTGCATCATCCATTTCTCGAATAGTCATCGGTTTTTCGTGATCTCTTTTGCAGCATCCAAAGAACATTTCGATTGACTGCTTTATCGGCTTCATTTCAACGACACCATCAAGGCGAATTGTGAACAGTAGTTCATTGCCTGCATGAATACCGAGCTTGATGCGTAGTGCGTGTGGAATCACCACTTGACCTTTGGATGAAACAACGGCTTTATCGGTGAATAATAGTGCGGGTTTCATGAGCGGTGCCTCCAAAAGTAAGCCAACATAACTTACCTTAACTATGGCAAATAAAATCAATTCTATCAATTCCCACCTTCCTGCCGTATAATCAACTCCCGTTTATAGGCAAAAACGGGCGATTTTCATGACACGATTTATTTTTATCACAGGCGGCGTCGTTTCTTCATTGGGAAAAGGCATCACAAGCGCATCTTTAGGCGCTATTCTCGAGGCCAAAGGCTTCAAAGTCACTTTATTAAAGCTCGATCCTTATATCAACGTCGATCCCGGCACCATGAGCCCATTTCAGCATGGTGAAGTGTTTGTGACGAATGATGGCGCCGAAACCGATCTAGATCTCGGTCATTATGAACGTTTTGTACGCACCACCATGTCGAAAAAAAATAATTTTACGTCCGGTCGCGTGTATGCTGATGTGATTGCGCGTGAGCGTCGCGGTGATTATTTGGGTGGCACCGTGCAAGTGATTCCCCACATTACTGATGACATCAAAGAAAAAATTCGTGCCGGCGCTGACGATGCTGAATTTGCATTGGTAGAAATTGGCGGTACTGTTGGTGATATTGAATCTTTGCCATTTCTAGAAGCGATTCGTCAAATGCGCGTGGAATTAGGGCAAGAGCGCGTATTGTTTATTCATCTCACCTTAGTGCCTTATATTGCAACGGCGGGTGAAACCAAAACAAAACCGACGCAACATTCTGTGAAAGAATTGCGTTCGATCGGTATTCAACCGGATATTTTGGTGTGTCGTTCTGAAGAACCCATTCCAAAAACACAACGTGAAAAAATTGCTTTATTTACAAACGTGACATTACAAGATGTGATTTCATTACCTGATGTAAAAAGTATTTATGAAATTCCCATGATTTTAGATCGCGAAGGATTAGGCCTGCGTGTGTGTGAAAAATTACGTGTCAAAAATCGTGACACTGATTTTCATGAATGGGAAAAAGTGCTCAGCGCTTATCAATATCCAAAACATGAGGTCACGATCGCGTTAGTTGGAAAATATACGGATTACGCAGATTCCTATAAATCACTCAATGAAGCGTTAATTCATGCAGGCATACAAACGCAGTCGCGCGTAAAAATTAATTATATCGATGCCGATTTATTTTTAGAAAATAATCCTGCTGAATTATTAAAATCGGCAGACGCCATTTTAGTGCCTGGTGGATTTGGTAAGCGCGGTGTTGAAGGCATGATTATTGCCACACAATTTGCACGCGACAATAAAATTCCGTTTCTGGGTATTTGCTTGGGATTGCAAATTGCGATTATTGAATTCGCGCGTCACGTGGCGCATTTAGAAAAAGCCAACAGTAGCGAGTTTGACAAAGATTCACCATTCCCTGTGGTTGCATTGGTCAGTGAATGGTTAGATAAAACAGGAAAAGTCGAAAAACGCGATGAAAAAAGCCATTTGGGTGGCACGATGCGATTAGGTGCGCAAGATTGTTTTGTTGTTGAGAATACATTAGTGAAAAAATGTTATGGCAAAAAAATAATTTCAGAGCGTCACCGTCATCGCTATGAAGTGAATAATGCGTTATTACCCAAATTGGAAAAAGCAGGGTTAATTATATCGAGTCGTTCTAAAGAGAATAATTTAGTTGAAACGATTGAAATAAAAGATCACCCTTGGTTTGTAGCGTCGCAATTTCACCCAGAATTCACCTCAAATCCGCGCGATGGACATCCCTTATTTACCGCGTTTATTCAAGCAGCGCTTCTATCAGCAGGAACGCGCTAGTGACACAGTTTAGAAGCACTTGCGTTAGCAAGCGCGATGTAAGTATTACTGCTGTTTTTCTTACTTTCGCACTCACTCACGTGAGCGCTTCTAAGCTATATCACTGGCACAAACCATCAGCAAGTACGTGCTAGTGATATAGTTTAGAAGCCCTTGCGTAAGCAAGCGCGCTTACATGCCCTTGCGTTAGCAAGCGCGCCGCATGAAACGCAAATGAAATTGGAGCACAACTCATGAAATTAATTAACTATACAGTCGGCAACGACAAACCTTTTTTCCTCATCGCCGGTCCCTGCGTCATCGAAAGCGAATCCTTAGTGCTCGATGTCGCCGGTCAATTAAAAGAAATCACCGACGAATTAAAAATCCCCTTTATTTTTAAATCGTCATTTGATAAAGCGAATCGGTCATCGCACCAAAGTTTTCGCGGACCTGGTATTGAAAAAGGATTAATGATTTTAGAAAAGGTTAAAAAACAAATTGGCGTGCCTGTATTGACCGATGTGCATGAAGATACGCCATTGCATGAAGTATCGAAAGTCGTCGATGTGTTGCAAACCCCCGCATTTTTATGCCGCCAAACGAATTTTATTCAAAACGTGATGAATTGTGGTTTGCCTGTGAATATTAAAAAAGGCCAATTTCTCGCACCATGGGATATGCAGCATGTCGTGAATAAAGCAAAAGCAACCGGTAATCATCAAGTGATGGTGTGTGAGCGCGGTGTGAGTTTTGGTTATAATAATTTAGTGTCAGATATGCGTTCGCTTGCTATTATGCGCGAAACACAGTGCCCCGTTATTTTTGATGCGACGCATTCGGTGCAATTACCTGGCGGACAAGGTGCATCATCGGGCGGTCAACGTGAATTCGTGCCTGTTTTAGCGCGCGCTGCCATTGCAGTGGGTGTTGCGGGATTATTTATGGAAACGCATCCGGATCCGGATAACGCGTTAAGTGATGGTCCGAATAATTGGCCGCTGTCGAAGATGAAAGCGTTGTTATCGATGCTGAAAAGAATTGATGAAGTTGTGAAATAAAGGATTTTTTATGTCTGAAATTTCGAATATCCAAGCATTAGAAATCTTGGACTCCCGCGGCAATCCCACACTTCAAGTGGATGTCACCTTATCTTCTGGTGTAATAGGTTCTTTTTGCGTGCCATCCGGTGCATCGACCGGCACAAAAGAAGCATTAGAGTTACGTGATCACGACCCTAAACGATACTTTGGCAAAGGCGTTTTAAAAGCCGCACATTTTGTGAATCACGATATTTGCCGTGAATTACGGGGTAGAAATCCCTTTTCACAAGAAGATATTGATTTTGCGATGATTGAGCTGGATGGCACGGAAAATAAAAGTCGCCTGGGGGCGAATGCTATTCTGGGTGTTTCATTGGCAGTTGCGCATGCAGCAGCCGCGGAATTAAAACAGCCGTTGTATCGTTATTTGGGTGGCGAAGGTCCTTTTACGATGCCTGTACCGATGATGAATATTATTAACGGTGGCGCGCATGCCAATAATGGTTTGGACATGCAAGAATTTTTAATTTTGCCTGTAGGTGTGCCGACATTTTCGGAAAGCATTCGCGCGGGCGCCGAAATATTTCAAACACTGAAAAAATTACTGGCCGCCAAAAACTATTCGACTGCTGTAGGCGATGAAGGTGGCTTTGCACCCAATTTATCGAGTCATACACAAGCGCTCGATTTAATAATGGAAGCGATTACAAAAGCAGGATATGTCGCTGGCAAAGACATTTATTTGGGTATCGATGCTGCTAGCTCTGAGTTTTATCGCAATGATGTTTATACATTGTCATCCGACAATAAAACATTATCCAGCGATGAGATGATTGATTACTATGAAAAATGGATAAATGAATACCCCATTATTTCCATTGAAGATGGTTTAGCGGAAAATGATTGGAAAGGATGGCAACAATTAACAAAACGCTTGGGAAAACGCATACAGCTGATTGGAGATGATATTTTTGTAACCAATGCAAAAATCTTATCTGAAGCGATTGAGAAAAAAGTCGCAAACGCGGTGCTGGTGAAATTAAATCAAATTGGCACATTAACAGAAACACTCGCAACCATTGGTTTAGCAAAACAAAATCACTATGGTGTGGTGATTTCTCATCGTTCGGGTGAAACTGAAGATACGACGATTGCTGATTTGGCGGTTGCAACGGCAGCAGGTCAAATCAAAACAGGATCCTTGTCCCGTTCTGATCGGATTGCAAAATATAACCGTTTGTTGCACATTGAGAGAGAGTTGGGCGTTAATGCGCCTTATGCGGGTTGTGGAGACTATATTCATCACGTCTCAAGGTAAATGGAATGCCTATATGAAAACAATATTCGGCGCTTTGCTGATTTTATTGCTTCTTCTTCAATACGAATTCTGGTTTTCCGATGGCGGTGTAAAAACCGTTTGGAAAATGCAAAAAAATATTTCAATGCAAACACAAAAGAACGATCAGTTAGATAAACGTAATCAAATTTTAATCGCCGAAATTAAAGATTTACAAAGTGGTAATGCTGCTATTGAGGCGCGTGCGCGAAATGATTTGGGTATGGTGAAAAAGGGCGAAGTATTTTATCAAATTTTGCCAAGGAGCCATGCGTAATGAAATATTGGGCCATTATTCCTGCTGCGGGGATCGGCACGCGTATGAAAGCAGATGTTCCCAAGCAGTATCTGATGTTGGGAGGGCAGACTATTCTTGAGCGAGTCGTCAACTTATTTTCATCACATGCCCACATTGAAAAAGTCGTTGTTGTGTTGCATGCAAAAGACCATGAATGGCAACAGTTAAAATTATCACACCCAGAAAAAGTATTGACAGTTATTGGTGGTCAAGAACGCGTGCATTCCGTTTTGTTGGGTCTTGATTTTTTAAGGGACTTTGCCGATAAAAATGATTTTGTGTTGGTGCATGATGCGGCGCGTCCTTGTTTAAAATCTGATGATATTTCTCGCTTAATTGACGCATTAAAAAATCATACAGTGGGTGGATTGTTGGGATTGCCTGTTGCGGATACATTGAAAAAAGTAAACGCAGAAAATGATGTTGAAAATACAGTGTCGCGCGAAGGTGTGTGGCATGCGCAAACGCCGCAATGTTTTCGATACGCGTTGTTAAAATCGTCCATTGAAAAGACACTATTAGACAATCACATCATAACTGATGAATCCAGCGCGATGGAATATGCAGGATTTAAATCTAAGATAGTAATTGGAAATAGGTGTAATATAAAAATCACATTTCCGGAAGATGTTTTGGTTGCGGAGAAATTGTTATTTTAATCAGGACGATTCAGTGAAAAAAGCGCAAAAAAAATGGTTATTGATCATATTACAAATAGCCATCACTGTTTTTTTTCTTTACCTCACTTTCCATAATACGCAGTTTCATGCGCTCGGCGCTGCTGTTGCAAATATCAATTATTGGTTAGTGTGTTTAACACTGATCCCACAGCTTATTATATTTTTTCTATTAGCCGCTAGAGAAAAATGTTTATTACAGAAAATACACCCCTTCCATTTCCGTGATTTGTTTGAGGGAGCTGTTATTGGATTTGTGGGTAACAATGTGTTGCCATTTCGTGGGGGTGAATTTTTAAAAGTATTGTACTGGTCAAAGAGAAGTTCAAAATCTTATGTGAGCTTGTTGTCTGTTGCATTGATCGAACGATTGCTTGATCTTGCCTGTTTAATTTTTCTTTTTTTTGTGGGTTCAAAATCCATTTTGACAAAACTAGGCGTTGATATTACTTGGGTAATCGCTGTTTTTATAGGTGTGGTGTTATTCATGTTATTGCTTATTTTCTTAGATTGGAAATACAAGAGAGAATTTGCTTTACACAAATCTATCCAGGTTGTTTTTGGTCATTCGATTACGCATTGGTGTAACGATTTTTTAAATAAAGTCATGCAGGGTATTCGTATACTGGGTGATTTTAAAAATATTTTTTTCGCATTGTGTTTTACGATTGCGTATTGGTTGGTGACCATGGGCATCGTTGTTATGTTGCTATATGCATTTCATCTTACAGTGATGTGGCAAGAAGTGATTGTGATTGTATTGGCTACGTCATTTGGGAGTGCTATTCCTGCGGCGCCAGGCTATATTGGCACGTTTGATTATTTTTCTAAAATGTCGTTGGTTCTTTATGGTGTAAGCGCATCTGTTGCTGCTTCATTTGCCATTGTTTCGCATGTTATTTTGATGGTGCCATTTACGATTCTTGGAATTTTATTTGTTTACCCTGTTTTAAAACGATTAATGAAATCTCCTGCATCACGATAATTTTTTTCAAAAGGACTAGGCATGCGTGTTAAGTATGCGGCACAGTCTGATTTGCAAAATAAAATATCGGGTGAGTTAACTTCGTAGGGATTATTTCGTTGATAAATCAAAAAGGTGTACTGTGGCTCAGCATGGATGGCGCCAAAAAAATGATAGGCTTTAAAAGCAGATCGGAATGCCGAGTTTTTTAAAAAAAATGGTAAGTAATCAAAAGGAATAAAGTGAGCAGATACGATTGTTTTTTCTGCCGAAGTGTCTAAAAAAATAAATTCCGGTTTTTTTAATGCTATATCTTCTCCAACCAACGTCAAAAAATATTGACTTAATTTTTCTAAGCGCGCAGTTTCCGTGCCGAGCGGATTTATTTTATATTCCTTAAGGTAAGCTGTCATCCATAATAAATAAGGAAAACGCGAGTCAGAAATCGCTCCCGCATAATCAACCGTTGGATATTCAAAATTTAAACTGCCTGTTAAAAAATAAACGGTTTTATGATATGCATAAGACTGTAAAAACTGCTTAATGGGTTTCATCGTATTTTTTGCATCTACGGTGAAGTCATAACTGAGTGTGGTTGGAATAATTGCTGGCACCAATATTAAAACGCCTATACTAATAGCAGACAGCGTACGCAGCAATGATTCGAAACAATATTTTCCTAAATACCAACTGACACAAAAAATAAGCCATGCGAAAAGAAAGTAAGGATGATAGGCAAAACAAAAAACATCAAATCTATAGAGAAGAAATGCCAATAAAATATAAAAAATAGAATGGAATTTTTTTGGATTGGGTTGTGTCGCAAGCCCAAATATCAACATAAAATTGAGCAAGATGCAAAATCCAAATGCAGGCAATAGGTGATAATCCCAGGGTACAACTTCAGAAAAGTAACTGAAAACATAACCAGTCATGCCGATTAAAAGTACTTTCATCAACGTTGAATCAGCGTAATCTTTTCGATAGACCAAATAGAATAAGAAGGTGATATAGATATACAGCAACTTCGCTGCTATCAGTGTTTTGAAAAATGGACCTGCTATGCCGGTGTAATAGAATTGTTCTGTTAACGGAATTATTTTGTAAAAATAATCAGGATAAATAATAAAAGTAGAAATCAAATAGATAATAAATAGGCTGTATACAATACTGTTTTCAATACGCATAAACTTTGTAAAGCTTTTGACGCAACAAAAAAAATAAATTTCAGAGAAAAAAAATGCAAGACAAAACTGTGGTTTAACAGAAAATCCAATTCCCGCTAAAATTCCAATGAGTATGCATAATGTATCATCTACTTTTTTTCCTTCTAACCTCAATGTCATCAATAGAAAATAAGGAAGCGTAAAAATGAGTGCCGTGTGCTCACGCTGACCAAAATAGAGCACGCCAATCACTAAAAATATAAATGTAATACAGAGTACGAATAGTTTTTTTTCTATCAATAGGGCGCACAAGTAAATCATTGATAGCGTTAATAAGAAATAGTATGAAAAGAAAACTATAAATAAGTTAGATGATGGAAAATATTTTAATATTTCAACAACGGGGAAATTGAGATATAAAAACATGGGTGGTGTGGTTTCATAAAAATCTGTAAAATATTTTCCACCCGCAAATAATATTTCTGCATTATGGAGTGCATTTGCAGAATCTGCATTCATTTGCGCTGTAAATTCGATATAAGTACTGAGTGCGCACAATAACAATAGCGCAGAAACAAAAAAAACGTTGGCCCAATTGATGACTTGTTTTTTAAAATAATCCTGCATGTGTTTATTTTTCACTTTTATTAATGAAGCGATCAACAATAAATAACGGACGTTTCTTCACTTCATCATATATTCTGCCAATGTATTCGCCCACAATACCTAAACAGAGCAATTGAACGCCTGAAAGAAAAGTGATTGCTAATACCATGGTTGGTAAACCGGGTGTCAATTGAACACCGAATAATTTTTGAAGTAGATACCAAAAGCCAATTAAAAAACTGATCAGCGATATTGACGCACCTAACAGTGAGACAAATTGCAATGGTTTGCTACCAAAGCTGATTAATCCATCTAAACCAATTTTAATCGAACCCAAAAATCGATTATATTTCCCTTTGCCGGCAAATCGCTCTTCCCTATCGTACTCTACGTAAGCTTGCTTAAATCCGATATGGGCAACTAATCCGCGCAAATAGGTATGTGATTCATTGATTTTCTTCAGTTCATCAACTACTCTGCGTGAGATCATCCTATAATCACCCACATCTTTTGGAATTTTAATCTCACTTAACCTATTGATCGTTGTGTAGCCTATATAAGAAATAAATTTTTTTACTAACGTTTCACCTTTTCGTGTCCTTCGTTTTGTATATACGATATCGTAACCCTCGATTGCTTTTTGATACATCTCTGCAATAAGCTCTGGTGGATCTTGAAGGTCAACATCAATCGTGACGCAATATTTTCCTTGGCAAAGCGTTATTCCTGCCATGGTAGCGATTGGCTGACCAAATCGTCTTGAGAGTACGATTAATTTAATGCGCGGATTTCTGTTAATTTCATTTAGAATAACGGCCTCGGTGTTATCGGGGCAAGGATCCAATATAAATAAAATTTCATAGTTTGAAGATATTTTTTCTAAAACAGGCTCAATTCTTTCGAGAAATGAAACAATGCTTTTTTCCTCGTAATAGACGGGCGTAACGATAGAAATCTGACAATCCATTGAAAAAATGTTCATAATATGTCGTCTCACTTTAAGTCTTAAATATTAATATAGACCTTTTTATTTAAAATATTTTAATTCAGTTGTTAAAATTCAGCTTTAGTTTCGGCTTAAGTGATAATCCCATGACAAGATTACAGAAAACAAATGGTAAATATTTAAAAGGGTAGTATTCGCAATTAACTATTTCAAAATAGTGATTTAATTCCTCAATGATTTCAGCAGGTGTATTAACATGCTCACGTTCAATAAACCATTTGTAAGGCATTTTATAGCGTTTTTTAAATAGTCTTTCCGCCGATATTTTTCGTGCTAAGGAGTATGCAAAACCACCCTCACATGGAATAACCACTAAAAACTGCCCAGATGTTTTATTACAAAGACGATATATTTCTTGAATAGCTGCGGGCAAGTTGGGTAAATGTTCTAGAACATGAATAGCGATAATTCTATCAAAATGCTCATCGATAAATGATGATTTTTCCTGGCAATCTCCTACTTGAACATTAATTTCAGGATGATAATTTTTTAATTGATCAGCCATATTTTGACGTAGTTCAAGCGCGGTGTAATTTCTTTTTTGTGTGTCATTTAATTTCTCATAATTTAAATGTTCTCCAAGACCTGCTCCAATTTCTAATGTTGTTTTAAAGTTATTGGATTTTTTAATAGGATATCCGTGATTAAATTTTTCAATGAATGAATACTGTTTATCACCTGCTAAATGCTCATGCCAATATTGCATAAAATCGTTACTAATTTTTTCTTGCTGTTGAGTAAGTGGCGCGAATTTTTTTGGCCATTTTTTTGTTGACATACAAAATATCCTTTTCTCGAAATATTATAACTTCATATTCCATACCCAGTAATTCCGATATCAAACCCAATTAAAATGCTAATAACTCCTAGTAAAATATAAAGTGCTTTCATTGTGTTTAAAATCCAAGGTTTTAACGAACATTGTTGTAATAACCAATAGCCTATAATTGATAAAAAAATAAGGTAGGGTGAGAAATCCATCTCATAACGTTGAGAAGTATATGAATTAAAAAATAGAAAAAATAAAATGGTAACTGCTGGCGTTAAACACATAAAAAAGACAAATGTAAAAAAATTTTTAAATAGTAGTTTGTTTTTTTCTGAGCTGTATTTAATTCCTACAAATAATCCTATAATAAAAATAATGATGGGCGATATCATTAAGACACCACTGACGGGGTCATAAAAATATATTTGATTTGATGGCAAAATTGTTTGACCTAAATATATATGAGGCAAAGAAGGAAGATGGCGATACTTTGAAGTCCATGTAAATGGCTGTAAAAAATTAAGATATAGAATGTTAACAATGTGCTGAAAATTAAAATTAAAAAAGGACTGTGGCAACTGAGTGATATTCGCTCCAGTCAGTTGATATTTTCCTCCAAATTGAAAAAAGGAATCAAATCTAAGGTAATTATACATTGCTAAGCCAAAGGCAATAATACATATAGGTAAAAGTAAACTTGTAATTAAGGCCTTTAGTTTATGACGCGGCGCATACTTTATTAAATAAATAAGCACACTAGGAATAAATATAAAACACAGTAACGAGAAATTGGGTCTGCCTGCCACTGCTAATCCCAAAAAAAAACTAAACAGCGCCACATCTTTTATTTTTATAAAATTGTTAGTAATCGCGTTATATAAAAAATAAAACGCAATGCTCAGGGCCCAAAATGCGGACGCAATAGCAGATTCATAAAATAAACCGCGTGTTAATAAAAAAGGCGCGGTGGTTGAAAACGCTAATAAAAATCCTGCAAATAAAACATGCGCTTCAGATATTTCTGGAAAGTATTTTTTTTTAATTTTTATGATTAATGCAAAAATAAAAATAAATCCGTTTGATAGAAAAAAAAGTACTGATAATGTTTCCGTTGGATAAACGCCTGTTAATAATCTCAATGGAATAAAAAATGCCAGTGCGGGTAATGGACCATAATATAAATAATATTTTCCGTGATATAAGGATGCATCATGCAATCTTAATCCAGAATTTTCGACGGGGTCGTAAGGATTTGGTAAGGCTAACAATTTTTCCGAAGGCAACAGGGTTAAACTAAGCTGACCTGATAAAAATCCTTTTGATAATAACGAATAGTAACTTTCTGTATGAAAATTAAATGGCGGTGCTGACAGCGTAGATGGCACCGTAAAGAAAATATAAAACAAGATGACCACTATAATAAGTAGTGTGATACGGCGATATTTTATATCAGAGACTATTCTTTGATTCATATCAATAAGCCTATTTTTAATAATTATACCAGGTTGTCTGTTTTATTTGCATCAAGGATGATATTGTTTATAAATGACTAGAGACATCTCATTTTTCTTCGCCCCTTACTCGGCATTGAATTTTGTCGATGAAACGCGTTTTAAGATATACGTCAATGAACTATTCAGAAACGCCACTTGGCATGCTGAATTTCGTAATCCAACACCTTGCCGCACAGTGCAAGATTCGTTAGAAAAAATGCGTCATATTAGCAATACAATACGAGAAAAAAAGTGGTTATTTGAAGTAAAAGATGTCGTTAATATTGGCATTGGTGGTTCTGATTTAGGCCCAAGATTTATTTGCGAAACATTTGAGGATTTAATCGATGGACCGCGTATTCATTTTGTTTCAAATTTAGATGCGGCTCAAATACAGTCTGTATTAAAAAAACTATCCCCTAAAAACACATTATTTATTGTGACCTCTAAATCATTTAAGACGTTAGAAACCATCGAAAATATGAGGGTTGCAAAAAAATGGTTGGTGGATCATCAGCGGGATCCTCATCAACATTTTCTGGCAATTACCAGTAATCCGTCTATAGCAGTTAACGATCATCAAGTGCCTTCATCTCATGTACTCGTTATTCCTGATTGGATTGTTGGTCGATTCTCATTGTGGTCAGCAGTGGGTTTGCCCTGCGCGATTGCTTTTGGGTTTGAGAAATTTTATCAGCTCCATGAAGGTGCGCATGAGATGGATATGCATTTTTTACATGCGCCTATTCAAGAAAATAAGCCCATACGATATGCACTGATTATGCGTGATGCGCTGATGCATCGCGATGTAAAGGCGCTTATTGTCTTACCTTATGCGCATTGTTT
>JABDDR010000023.1 GCA_013287505.1 Gammaproteobacteria bacterium | reverse complement strand
CAGCATGCTGATCATGATTTCAGGAATCATTGGCAGATAAATACAAACGCGATCACCTTTTTTGACACCTTGTTTTTTTAAAACATTTGCAAAACGACACACTTTGTCATGAAGCTCACCATACGTGATCGTTTGTGAAATATTGGGGTCATCACTCTGCCAAATAATCGCAGCTTGATTGGTACGCGTTTCAAGATGGCGATCCACGCAATTGTAACACGCATTTAATTTTCCACCGATAAACCAGCGCGCATTATGTTTTTTTAAACTGCCACTGAATATTTTTTTCCAAGGAGAAAACCAATGAATATATTTTTTTGCGTATGATGCCCAAAAACGACCGGGATTTTTAATTGAATCTCGATACATTTTTTTGTATTGCAATAACGTAATATGCGTTTTTTTATTTTTCATCATTTTTGTATTCAATATAAAAAAGATTGATACTTGTGTGTTTTTCAAACATATTATATCTCAGTGTTCTTGTCGATATGAAGGGAATAATGATGCAACAAGAAATGTCAGTTGATTTGGCAATTGTTGGTGCAGTGGATTTTAATGATCAAGGTCGCGCTCGTATTCAATCTAAAAACAAAGGTATTTTGCATATTTACGCTGATCGCAAAAATGGTAAATTATTGGGCGCGGAAATGATTGCGCCTGCCGGTGAACATCTGGCGCATATGTTAGCGTCGGCTATCCAACAAAATATGTCAGTTTTTAATATGTTAGAAATGCCTTTTTATCATCCAACAGTAGAGGAAGGTATGCGAACAGCATTAGAAGATATCGCAAAAAAAATAGAGTAAAAAAATAACGAGCCATTTTATCATAATTATTTTTTAGTAGGAGAGTGCGCATGCGCACCATACGGAAGTATTTTTGTTTTTTTATTCTAGGTTTTCCCTATGCAATCTATGCGCATGATCCTTACCCGGCAATCAACGAGCCTTGGTTAACAGGATCATTATTAGCGCAAGCTGATGTGAATAATGCGCCTGGAGATTTTACGCTAAATTCAGGGTTATATTATATCGAAAATAATGCAACACCCTCACTGCACTCAACAACACCGACTCTGGCTTACACCTTGGGTTTAACCAAACGCCTTGACGCTGGACTGACGATTCCCTACGTATTCAATAACGCTGGTAATGCATCGTATAACAGTTTTCAAGATATACAATTAACGCTGGGTATTCAGGCGGTTGAATCGGCTGATAATGTCGCGCTACCTAAAATACGTATTTTATTGCAAGAAACATTTCCAACAGGTCAATTTGAACATTTAAATCCTGCGCTCAGCGGAGCGGATGCAACAGGAACAGGATCGTATCAAACTGCCATTGGCGCCAGCATCGGACAGCTTTATCGACTTTCTCATGGAAAATTTTTACATGCGATATTAAATTTAATCTATACTGCGCCTGCTGCAGTCAACGTAAGCGGTTTTAATGCTTATGGCGGCGACTTCGCAACGATGGGGACAGTTCATCCTGGCAATAGTTTTTTTACAGATTTGTCATTTGAATATACGTTAACGCAACATGTTGCACTGGCGATGGATTCAACATATACAACCACAGGTTCTAGCACTTTTAATGGCAATCCTGGTCTAGTGGGTGTAGACGCACCCAATAGTGAAACGGCCGCTTTAGCGCCTTCTCTAGAATACAATTTTTCGCCTGGAGTGGGTGTAAGTGCAGGTGCTTGGTTTTCTGTTTATACGCATAACACCAATCAATTTGTTGCGGGCGTTGTTTCCTTCAACTATTCATACAATCACATCAAAGAGAGTTAATTGTACTTCTCAATTTTCATGTGATAGTTTGATAGTCATTAGAAAGGAATTTTCGCAGGGAATTAGCGCATGTTTAATGCATGGATAAAGCAGTTTTTCTTAAGTGCGATAGTTTGTTTTCTTTGCTCATCTGTTTATGCAATCACACCCGCAAAATCGGATCATTACGATACCATCATCGTTGGTGCAGGCATGTCAGGGCTTGCAGCAGCGACTGATTTAAACCAACATCACTACAAAATTCTCGTATTAGAAGCACGCAATAGAATTGGTGGGCGCATTTGGAGTGTGAATCGCTGGAATAAAACCATTGATTTGGGTGCGTCATGGATTCATGGCATGAATAATAATCCCATTGCAAAAATTGTCGAATCATTGTCTATCAAAACAATACCCACTTCTTATCAAAGCGATACGCCCACAGGAAAAATCAACGACAGTGATATTTTTGATCCCAGTGGAAAAAAAATTCCCACCAATGAAGTCGATGACATGCTCCCCAGTTTCACTCAATTTGCAACATTTGCTCAGCATTTTTCAACGGAAAAAAACGTTACAATTGCAGATGCGCTGACACAATATACGAAACAACATCAGCTGAGTGAGCGACAATCATTGATTCTCAATTACATGGTAACCACGTCTCTTGTGTATGAACTTGCTGATGATCTCAATAACATTTCTGCACACGCAGAAGAATTTCACAAAGGTAGTCAAGTTTCAGGTACCAATGTGATTTTTCCTGAAGGGTACAAACAAGTCATCACACATTTGGCAAAAAACATCCCTATTTTGTTAAATCATAAAGTGATTAATATTCGTCAAGATAAATCGGGCGTTGAAGTAGACACCGAACACGATAAATACTTCGCAAAAAACGTCATTGTCACACTGCCACTGGGTGTATTAAAAGCAAATTCCGTTAAATTCTATCCGCCATTACCCGCGTACAAAGAACGCGCTATTGCTGAAGGTAGAATGGGCGTATTAGATAAAACCTATTTATTATTTCCAAAGGTATTTTGGAATAATCGTAAAGAATGGATTGAAATTTTGCCGAAAAAAGCGTCGAATGCACCATTGCTTGATATTTTGAATTATGGAAAATTTACTCATAAACCATTATTGCTTGTGTTTACCGCGGGTTCACAAGCAAAAGCATTTGAAAAAATGTCTAATGAAAATATTATCAAGAATATGATGCTTGAAATCAGAAATGTGTATGGAAAAAATACGCCAAACCCAACAGCTTATGTTATTACGCGTTGGTATCAAGATCCTTATGCACATGGATCTTATTCTTATCTTTCTTCAACGACGCCATTTAGTTTTTATGAACGCATGGCAAAACCAGTGAATGATCGTTTGTTTTTTGCAGGAGAAGCAACCTCGGAAACTGATCCCTCTACTGTCCATGGTGCATATTTATCAGGTGTGCGTGCAGCGCATCAGGTTGAACAATTAATATCACATGATCCGGCGGTATAGCGCGCATCAGTGTTTTGCCACCCGAATTAATAGAAGTAGTGTCACATTGGCGAATTACGTTTCTCAAGCGGAACCATGAAAGGCGTGTTTGGTGGTGATGTGAGATAATCAATTAAAACAATCGGTGTTTTCCCTTTATTCACATTACAACCTTTGACGTAGGACGGCATTAAAAAGCATTGGCCTTGGCTAAAATTTTGATTTTTATATCCCTGCAATTCAAGTGTTGTTGTTCCTTGTAATACACAAGTTACCACGGGAAAAAGATGATAATGAACTACGCTGCGTAACCCCGGATTTCTATCAACGCGTTCAGTGCGATATAAAACACCATCACTTTTTGTTTCAAGTAACATAACCGAGCTACCACCTATTTTTTCAGGAGGAATGCGTCCATTTACGATAGCATCTTTAGATCCTCGATATTGATTTTCAAGTTGTGCAGAATTATAGGTGCATTCTAAGCAATGGGATGCATATAAGCAGATCGGAAATAACAGACACATGATTAGCGTACTTATTCTGTTCATTGATATTTTTCCTTGACTGATAATGATGATTTTCATGGAAGTTCAGTCTGATATCAAACATTATTATGAGGGTATTTATCTTATTGAACAATGATTGTGCAAAGTAGTACAGCAATATTAACAATACCATCGAATAAAAAAGCCAAATTTAGGTGAAAATGTACATTTTGATACTTATGTAACATCAAATTATACAAAAAATAGATTTACTTTTGACCAGAAATTAGTATCATAACCGCTTCCCCGTTTCCCAAGTTGGCAAATTAATGATCAAGCCCCAAGCGAAATGCTTTGATTTCCAGTCGATGTCTGAAAATGACAGACAAGCGTGCATCCAAAATTACCGTCTTGCACTGACTGAATCCGAAGCGCTTAAAATTCAAGACTTATTAAAACGACCCGTCACATTGGCGGAGTGTATTTTGTGGGGCATTCAAGGTTCTGAACATTGCTCATACAAAAGTACACGTCAACACTTAAAAACACTATGTACCAGTGGTCCCAACGTTATTTCCGGCGCGAAAGAAGACGCTGGAATCGTATGGGTTGCAAAAGACAAACAGGGTCATCGTTATTGTGTTGCCATGAGTCACGAATCTCATAATCATCCTTCACAAGTTGTTCCTTTTGAAGGTGCCGCAACGGGTATTGGCGGAAACGTACGTGATGTCTCATGCATGGGCGCTGAAGTGATTGCTAATGCAGACGGTTTGCGTTTCGGCAATTCTGCTAATACCGCTTGGATTGCCAATGAAGTGGTAAAAGGAATTGCCAGTTATAGCAATGCCATTGGTGTTCCCAATATCGCCGGTGATGTTTTTTATCACGATGGATTTAACGACAATTGTTTGGTAACGGTTGTGAGTTTAGGTCTTGTGCGTGAAGATCATATTATTCATTCCTATGCGCCCAAAAATGCCGCGGGTTATTCATTAATTTTAATTGGAAAACCCACGGATAATAGTGGTTTTGGCGGTGCGAGTTTTGCATCCACTGATTTAGATGCAAATGATTCTGAAAATAATCGTGGCGCCGTGCAAGAACCGAATGCATTTTTAGGTCGCTTATTATTAAAAGCAAATCACGATTTATTTAAAAAATTACAACAAAAAAATCTCATCGATCAGGTGGGATTTAAAGATTTAGGTGCGGGTGGTATTGCTTGCGCGAGTATTGAAATTGCCGAAGCAGGTGGTTATGGCGCCGATGTGTTTTTAGAAAATGTCCCCGTCAGTCAAAAAAATCTCGATCCGAGTGTGATTTTATGTGCGGAAACACAAGAGCGTTATTTGTGGGCGGTGCCAGAAAATTTGGTTGAATTTATTTTGGATCATTACAATCATATTTGGCAATTACCGCAAATTTCTGCGGGCGCACAAGCAACGGTGATCGGAAAAATTCGTGAAGACGATCAATACGTAGTGCGTTTTCATGATCAATTATTAATTTCAGCAACCGCATCTGATATTACGCGCGGCATTTTGTATGATCGTCCTATCCAACAACCGCAATTTCAAGGGCAAAACACCCGCGGAAGCGCATTCCGGGAGGATGCGCGCGAAAAAGTATTAAATCACGCGATGTGTGCATCATCCGAAAATATTTTCGAGCAATATGACAAACAAGTACAAGGCAGAACGATTGTAGAACGTGGTATTGCAGATGCCGGTGTTTTACAGCCTTTTAACAGCGCGGAATATCCTGAAGAAATTCAAGCAACGGGTATTGCACTGAGTGTTGCATGCAATCCATTCTATGGAGAAATTGATCCGTATTGGACTGCGGTCAATGCAGTGATCAGTTGTGTTGCTAAAGTTATTGCGGTAGGTGCACAACCGTGGTGTTTAACTGATTGTCTTTGTTTTGGTAATCCTGAAGATCCGCAGCAAATGTGGGAATTGGTATCCAGTATTCGCGGTTTAAAAACCGCTGCTGAAACGATTGGATTATTAGAATATGACAATACACCATTGCCCATTATTGCAGGCAATGTATCGCTCTATAATCAAAGTAAAAATGGCAAAACCATTCCAGCAAGCCCCATGATCAGTTGTTTGGGAAAAATGGATGATGTGACAAAAGTCATTACACCAACGCTCAAATCAAATGACAGCGTTTTAATGTGTTTGGGAAAACGCACAGATAATTGTGGTGGCAGTGTTTATGCTGATGTTGTGCAGATGAAAAATAATGATTTACCCAAACCCGATTTATTAGCTTTTCGATCTTTGGCAAAACAATTTTTTGAATTACACAATGCGGGATTTATTTTAAGTGCAAAAGCCATCGAATATGGCGGAATTATTGCAGCGGTAAACGCGATGGAAAAAAACAGTGGTTTTAAAGCAGTTTTATCTGTTAAGACCGATTTACCTGAAAGTATTTTTTGGCTAAATGAAATGCCAGGCTGGGTAATTGAAATTGAAAAATCACAATTACCTGTTGTCGAAAATCAACTGAAAGAAAATAAAGTAGCGTATCATGTCATGTCAGGCTAGCCTTTTGAGCCTTTTTACTAAAAAAAGTACAAAAGGCTCAAAAGGCTAGCCTGACATCACGCGGGTGAGGGGCGCGATGAAACAGCGAGTTCGATATGACTGCAAAACAATATGAACTTGATAGCGAGTGGGAACTTGGATGTGTCTTTTTTCTCCCGAGCGCAGTCGTGCAAACAAAAAATTTCTCAGCAATATCCGCGAGGGTGAAAAATGATACGTCCAAGTAACCCACGAGCAGCTCGATAAAGATGCAGTCATATTGAACGAGCGGATAAACGAGCAGCTCGCCAATAATGCAGTCATACCGAACAAGCGGCTGGAACTACAAATTTACAAACTTAGAGGAATACCAGTGATTACTTACCAAGACGCCGGCGTCGACATCTCAACAGGCAACGAAGCCGTCCAGCGCATCAAGCATCACGTCTCAAGCACAAAAACAAAATCCGTCCTCACCAACGTCGGTGGTTTTGGTTCCGGCTTCAGCTTAAAAGAAATTATTGCAGAATATCACTCACCCGTCTTAGTACAAAGCATGGACGGTGTCGGCACAAAAACAATCGTCGCCCGAATGGCCAATGATTATCGTTATTTAGGCCATGATTTATTAAGTGCATGCGCCAATGACATTGTAGTGATGGGTGCAAAACCATTAACGATTTTAGATTATTTGGCGAGTGCCAATTTAGATATCGATATTATCGAGCGTATCATCGCAAGCTTATCCGAAGCGTGTCGTTTAAACGCGGTTGCATTGGTCGGTGGTGAAATGGCGCAAATGCCCGATACTTATTTGCAAAATGAATGGGATTTTGTAGGTATTGTCACTGGCGTTGTTGAAGAAAATAAAATGATTACTGGCGAACGCATCAAAGAGAATGATTGCGTAATTGCATTTGCATCCAGCGGTTTACACACCAATGGTTTTTCTCTTGCGCGAAAATTATTATTCGATGTGAATGGATTTTCAGTGAATGATGTTCATCCCGAATCTTCTCAAACAATATCTGATTTATTATTAGCGCCCCATTTAAATTACACAAAACCCGTTTTAGATTTATTGGCAAATAAAATTGATATTCACGGCATGGCACATATTACTGGCGGCGGTATTTGGGACAATATCCCGCGCGTTTTACCACAACAGTTGTCCGTTGAAATTAATCGAAATTCGTGGGTAATTCCACCTATTTTTAAGTGGTTGGTTGAGTTAGGTCAGCTTGATGAGCAAACCGCATACCACACATTTAATATGGGATTAGGTTTTATTTTGATGATGGATAAAAACGCGTGGCAATCCGCGCAAACGATTTTAAAACAACATCCGCAGATTCAAGCATGGAAAGTAGGCACAGTTGTGCGCGGTAATCATGACGTGAGATTAGTTTAATGACTTTTCAAATTGGTGTTATACAATTTCCCGGTTCCAATTGCGAACGTGAAACTAAATTAGCGTTATTACGCGCACAATTAAATCCCGTTGATATTTTCTGGTTTGATGATAGTGAAAAATTAAAAAATTGTGATGGTTATGTGATTGTCGGTGGTTTTTCCTATGAAGACCGCGGTCGCTCGGGTGTGATCGCCGCGCACGATCCTTTAATGAAAGCATTAACTATCGAGGCCAAAAAAGGTAAACCGATCTTAGGTATTTGCAATGGCGCGCAAATTTTAGTGGAAAGTGGTTTGGTACCGGGTTGCGTAGATGAAAATAATGAACTCACCACAGTAATAGCGCTGACGATCAATCGACGTGTTGAAAATGATCATGTTCTTGGCGCTGGATTTTATAATGCATGGATTCACATGCAATCACAAAACAGCCCAGTGATTCGCGTACCTGTTGCTCATGGTGAAGGACGTTTTCTACTGCATAATGATTTATATTTATACGATGCAATTACCACATCAAAAGCAACCTGTTGGTATTACACCGATGAAAATGGTGAAAAAAATCCGAATTTTCCAGTCAATCCCAATGGCTCTGATGACAATTTAGCAGCAGTTGGAAATTTTAGCGGCAATATTATCGCAATGATGCCGCATCCAGAACGAACAGCCGCTGGCGATATTGTTTTTGAGCAGATGAAAAATTATTTAGATTTGAAAAAACCATTTCATTGGATAACGAAATCCGTGAAAGAGTTGTCAGAACAACGGGGGTCGGGAATCGCTGGTGTTTTCAATTGCGAATCAAGAGGGCTGATTGAAGATTCTCGATACAAAATTTCTCGCTATACACAGCTCACCATTAACGACAATGAAGCAATCTCCATAGAGATGGCGTTCAAAAAAATGGGCATTGAGGTTGCTGTACAAAAATATAAATATTGGGAAATTGAAGCTGATGACAATGATTTAAAAACAATCGAAAATTCGTATGAATTATGGAATCCCAAAAAAGAAACGGTACTCAATGCATTGCCAGCATGCGAAAATACGCACTATCTTTTAGTCACTGATTTTGAAGATAGTGTGGGACAACAAAAAAAAGAACGACTCGAAATCTATCACCAGATCCAATCGTTAGAATATCTTAAAGCCGGTACAGTATGGAAATTAACAGGCTCAGACGTAATGATTCAGAATGCCATTCGATCACATTTATTATCTAACCCCGTGTCGCAAACCTACTTTTTATTTCACCCGATTTCACAAATTGAAAAGAATCTGTCTACCCAAAACTCAGATCAATCTTTTAATGCTGCATCACTTGACCCTAAATCCATGATCCCCAATTCACGCATTTATTTCGGAAAAGTTCGAAATATCTATGATGAAGGCAATACACTGCTCATTGAAGCAACCGATCGCATGAGTGCATTTGACCGTTATTTATGTGACGTGCCACAAAAAGGCGCTGTTTTAACGCAATTATCGGCTTGGTGGTTTAAACAAACTGCACACATTACATCGAATCATTTTATTGAAATCATTGATCACAATACAATGCGCGTGAAAAAATGCACTGTATTACCGATTGAAGTGGTCGTCCGTGGTTTTTTAACCGGCTCAACCAACACCTCAATTTTAGCGTTATATGAAAAAGGCGAAAGACAATTTTTTGAAACACGATTGCCAGACGGTCTGCAAAAAAATAGCGCTTTATCTACACCAATTATTACGCCTACAAGCAAATCATCAACACATGATGAACCGTTAACAACAGAAAATATTTATCATTATGTCACTAAAGAATTGTGGGAAAAAATAAAAGTGACTGCGCTGCAATTATTTTCTTTTGGCCAAGAAGCGGCAAAAAAAAGCGGATTTATTTTAG
This sequence comes from Gammaproteobacteria bacterium, assembly GCA_013287505.1. Taxonomy (GTDB): domain Bacteria; phylum Pseudomonadota; class Gammaproteobacteria; order Coxiellales; family Coxiellaceae; genus 2-02-FULL-42-43. Next base: position 12,549 of record JABDDR010000023.1, on the reverse strand, counting down.
TCGATACCAAATATGAATTTGGTTTAGATGAACACAATAATCTTTTATTAATTGATGAATGTCATACACCAGATTCGAGTCGTTTTTGGCTAGATAATTCCTTTGAGCATTACGACAAAGAATTTTTACGTTTGTGGTACAAAACAAATTGTGATCCGTATGGTGATGCAGTTTTGCCAGAAGCACCGAAAGAATTAATTCAAGAGATGACGAGACGGTATCATTATTTGTATGAAAAATTACTCAGAAATAAAGATGCGAACATTGAAAAGAGCTCATTCTGTCAGCAAGTACGTGCTAGTGACATAGTTTAGAAGCACTTGCGTTAGCAAGCGCGATGGGAATTTCATTGCTCTCATTCGCACCTTCGCACTCGCTTACGCGAGAGCTTCTAAACTATATCACCGGCTCATTGTAAAAGTTGAGAACAGTATTTATTTTTTATACAAAAAAAGAGGAAAAGTTTCATGTGCGGTATCGTCGGCATCGTTAGCACCAAACCCGTCGCAATGGAATTGTTCGACAGCTTAATTCAATTACAGCATCGCGGGCAAGCAGCCGCCGGCATCATTACAATCGATCAAAAATTAAATATGAAACTCGGCAAAGGATTGGTGCGCGAAGTATTTCAACAATCCGATATGGAAGCGCTAACCGGCAATATGGGCATTGCGCATGTGCGATACCCAACGGCAGGTGATAGCGGTTCACTCGCTGAAACACAGCCTTTTTGGCTTGGTTTTCCGTATGGCATGGCGATGGCGCACAACGGTAATTTAATTAATTATGATGAATTAAAAAAATTACTGCAGACACAATTTCGTCGACATTTAAATACCAGCAGCGATTCCGAAGCATTAATTCATTTAATTTCGGCTTTTTTAGAAGAAACAGAAAAGAAAAATCCCAGCAATGATTTTTTCGCGCATGCCTGCGATGCCATTCAAAAAGTATTTGAAAATGCGAAAGGTTCTTATTCCACGATTTGCGCGATTGCGAATAAAGGCATATTAGCATTTCGTGATCCACACGGCGTTCGCCCATTGATGATGGCACGACGCTTTGATCAAGATTATATTATTGCCTCTGAAAATACGCCCTTTTTCTCACTCGGATTTAAAATGCTTGCCGATATCCAGCCGGGCGAATTGGTATTTATCGATTTGGAAGGCAATTTACAGCGCAAACAATTAATGAACAAAGATTTCCATCCTTGTATTTTTGAATATGTTTATTTTGCACGACCCGATGCTGTTTTAGATGATGTCAGTGTGTATCAAGTGCGTTTAAATTTAGGAACGCGTTTGGCCAAAGCATGGCGTGAAAAATATCCTGATTTAATGCCTGATGTGATCGTACCGGTTCCATTCACTTCAAATACAGCAGCATTGTCTTTTGCGCGTGAAATCAATGTGCCTTACAGCGAAGGTTTATATAAAAATCCCTTTATTGGTCGCACGTTTATTATGCCGAATCAACAAATGCGCCGCTATTCTGTGCGACATAAATTAAGTCCTCAATGGGGTGAGATTCACAATAAGAATGTGTTGTTACTCGATGACAGTATTGTGCGTGGTACCACCAGCAAAGAAATTGTGCGCATGGTGCGCGAAATGGGCGCGAAAAAAGTGTATTTAGTAAGTACAGCGCCTGCGATTCAATCGCCGTGTTATTACGGCATCGATATTCCAACGACCGATGAATTAATCGCCAATAGAATGACTGTAGCGGAGTTACAAGAATATTTAGATGTGGATGTGCTGTTATATCAAACTGAAAAAGATTTGGTTGAAGCGGTGACAGAAAATAAACCCCACATGAAATCGCCGTGTATGGGTTGTATGAATAAACAGTATTTATGCGGCACACCTGCATCTACTCCAATTGTTACGACAAAGCACCCACAGAAGCGCATCCCGGTAGGGTGCGCGCAAATCACAAAAAATATATTATTAATAGGCGGTGGTGCGAGAGAACATGCGATTGCACGTGCGCTTAAAAAATCAACGCAAAATACAGCACTTTTTTATTGTGCGCCACATAAAAACCCCGGCATAGATTTATTATCACAAAAATGTTGTGTAGTGAATTTAACTGATCATAAAACCATTGTTGCTTTTGCAAAAGAACATAATATTGATTTTGCGATTATCGGTCCCGAAGCGCCATTGGCAGCAGGCTTAGTGGATGATTTGCAAGCGGTAAAGATACCATGTATTGGCCCGACAAAATTATTAGCGCAAATTGAATCGAGTAAAGGTTTTGCGCGTGATTTAATGCGTGAATACGATATTGACGGTTCACCACACTATCAAAATTTTTCAGACTATAATTCGCAAACCATACAAAATTTTATAAAGACACTTGATAATCAATATGTGATTAAAGCAGATGGTTTGTGCGGTGGTAAAGGCGTTAAAGTATCTGGTGAACATTTGCATTCCATAGATGATGCATTGCAATTTTGCCGCGACATCAATGGACCTTTTGTAATTGAAGAAAAATGCGTCGGTGTTGAATTTTCATTAATCAGTTTTACCGATGGCGAATCAGTGCAACACTTTCCACCCGTTCAAGATCACAAAAGAGCGTTCGAAAATGATATTGGACCTAACACGGGCGGCATGGGAAGTTATTCACTCGAAAATCATTTATTGCCCTTTTTATCGCAAAAAGATGTTAAAACAGCAGAAGCAATTAATGAAAAAATCGTAAAAGCATTACAAGATAAATATCAGCAGCCGTATATCGGTTTTATTTACGGTGGTTTTATGATCACTAAAAATGGCGTGAGGGTCATCGAATTTAATTCACGATTGGGTGATCCAGAAGCGATTAATTTATTATCTATTTTGAAAACTGATTTTCTACAACTCTGTCAGCACGCACTTTCAAAAAAATTATCAGCGCTCAAATTAATCTGTGAGCAGGCAGCGACAGTTGTAAAATATATTGTGCCAAACGGGTATCCAGAAAAATCACTCAGCGCTGAAATTAAAATCAATCACATTACTGATCAGCACTATTTTGGTTCTGTTACATCTGTTGATAATAATTTAATGATGACGGGTTCACGCGCTATCGCCGTATTAGGTGTCGGTAAAACAGTCATTGATGCTGAAAAACAGGCAGAAAAATTAGCTTCCGACATTCAAGGACCCGTTTTTTATCGTAAGGATATTGGTACTAGCCTATTAATAGATCGTTACGTGAGAATAAAAAGTGAATGCGTTTAAAGTCAGTGTGCTTGGTTCAACGCGTGGCAGCAATTTACCCGGATTGCATCAAGGACTGGCGCAAACATCAGCGCGTATTGTCAGCGTCATAAGTAATAAAAAAGACACAGGCATTTTAGAAAAGGCAAAACTATTAAACTTGCCTGATTTTTATTTTTCGCCTGATAATTTTGAAAAAGAATTGGATACGCATTTAATTCAAAATAGTATCGATTTGCTGGTATTAATGGGATATATGAAAATTTTAAGTCCTGTGTTTGTATCGCGCTGGAAAAATAAAATTATCAATGTGCACCCATCATTATTACCACGTCACGCAGGATTGATGAATCTTTCAGTGCATCAAGCAGTATTAGATGCCAAAGATAAAGAAACCGGTTGCACGGTACATTGGGTGGTTGAAGAAGTGGATGCGGGTGGTATTGTAGTGCAAAAAAGATGTGATGTATTAACAGATGATACATCTGAGATATTAAAAGAACGGGTGCAACAATTAGAAGTACAAGCGTTAATTGAAGCCATAAAAATAACCTCTATGCTCGAAAACATTGACGCGAACACTGAACCAGCGAGTTCGATATGACTGCAAAACAATATGAACTTGAATGCGAGCGGGAACTTGGATGTGTCTTTTTTCTCCCTCGCGCAGCCGTGCAAACAAAAAATTTCTCTGCAACCTCCGCGAGGGTGAAAAATGGCACGTCCAAGTAAACCGCGAGCAGCTCGATAATGAAGCAGTCATATCGAACAAGAGGAAGGAATTTATTAACATATTTCCGAGGTAAACAATGAATAATTTATTAAACATAAAACGCGTCTTGATCTCTGTTTCCGATAAAACAGGCATCATTACATTTGCAAAAAAACTCTCTGAATTAGGCGTTGAAATTATTTCAACCGGCGGCACCGCGCAATCACTAAAAGCAGAAAATATTCCCGTCACACTCGTATCAAGCATCACACAATTTCCCGAAATCATGTCCGGACGCGTAAAAACATTACACCCCAAAATTCACGGCGCTATTTTAGGAAAGCGCGACGCCCATCAACCAGAAGCATCGGAACATGACATTGCGTGGATTGATTGCGTCGTTTGTAATTTATATCCATTCTCAGAAACGATGCAATCCGGCAAATCTTTTTCTGATTGTGTTGAGCAAATTGATATTGGTGGTCCCGCCATGATTCGCGCAGCGGCAAAAAATATGGATTGGGTAACAGTTGTGAATGATCCAACGGATTATGATTCAGTGATTCACGCCATCGAAAATAATCAATGCGATCTCAATTTCAGAAAAAAATTATCCGCAAAAGCATTTGCACACACTGCACAATATGATGCAATCATCGCGCAATATTTAAATGCAGAAGGAATGCCTGAGCAATTAAACATCCCCTTTAAAAAAGTATTCGATTGTCGTTATGGTGAAAATCCCCATCAAAGCGCCGCGGCTTACCGCAATTTATTAGAAAATACGCCCAGTATTTTAGATGCCAAATTATTACAAGGAAAACCATTATCTTATAATAATTTAAATGATGCTTCGGCTGCATTACAAATCATTCTCACTTATGAAAAACCTGCTTGTGTGATAGTAAAACACGCCAATCCTTGCGGTGTTGCCATTGCAGAAAAAATCGAAGATGCTTTTGAGAAAGCATGGCAAGCAGATTCATTATCTGCTTTTGGTGGCATTGTTGCTTTAAATAAACCTTGTTCCGAAAAAATCGCCGAATTTTTAACGAATGTTTTTATTGAAGTCATTATAGCGCCAGCATTCACAGAATCAGCGTTAACACTATTTGCAAAAAAACCCAATCTCCGTGTGTTATTACAAAATCCATGGCCCACACAATTACCCTCTAATGCATCAAAATGGATTGCAGGCGGTTTATTGTGGCAGACAGCAGATGATAGCACCTGCGATGAAAAGAATTTTAATATTGTTACAAAAACAAAACCCACACAATCTGAAATTGACGCGATGCATTTTGCATGGCCCGTATTAAAACAATTAAAATCCAACGCTATTTTAATTGCTAAATCAGATGTGACCGTTGGCATGGGTATGGGACAAGTGTCGAGAGTTGATGCGGTGGCATGTGCCATTAAAAAAGCAGGAAATCAGCTGGAAAATACCATTTTAGCTTCTGATGCTTTTTTCCCATTTACTGATAATATTGAATTAATTGCGCAAACACCGATTAAAGCGATTATACAACCGGGCGGTTCTATTAAAGATGCTGAAGTGATTCAGGCGTGCGATAAGTATGGGATTGCAATGGTATTTACAGGGAAAAGATGTTTTAACCATTAGGAGAAAAACATGATTGGCATTGTGATGGGTTCGCGTTCTGATTGGGCGACAATGGAATGTGCTGCAAAAATGCTGGATGAATTAAAAATTGCTTATAAAGTACAGGTGGTTTCTGCGCATCGTACACCCGATCTTTTATTTTCTTACGCAGAAAATGCCGAAAAAAACGGATTAAAAATCATTATTGCAGGCGCGGGTGGCGCTGCACATTTGCCTGGCATGCTCGCTGCCAAAACACACATTCCTATTTTAGGTGTGCCTATTTTATCAAAATCTTTAAAAGGGATGGATTCGTTATTATCCATTGCACAAATGCCAAAAGGCATTCCTGTAGCGACATTTGCTATTGGTGAAGCAGGTGCTGCCAACGCTGCATTATTTGCCGCGGCAATTTTAGGTATTGACGATAAAAAAATTGCAGCACGTTTAAAAAAATTTCGCGCACAACAAACCAAAGCAGTGATGGATGATCGAAGATCTACAGAAGCGCGTCCCGGTAGGGCGCGCGTTGCTAAACAACGGGACTCTAGAAAATGAAGACAGTTGGAATAATAGGCGGCGGCCAATTAGCACAATTGCTTGCGATGAGCGCCTATCAATTAGGGCTTAAAACACTGTGTTTTGTAGAAGAAGACAATTGTCCAGCAAAACGTGTAAGCCCATTATTTATTGGCAAGCTATCTGATCCCGATGCCATAGAAAAATTTTCTCAGCAAGTCGATGTGATTACGTTTGAAAATGAAAATGTGGATGTTGAGCATTCGATGCATCTTGAAAAAATCAAGCCTGTATTTCCTAACCCTGATAGTATTCGCATCGCACAAGATCGCTTACTGGAAAAGAATTTTTTTCAGAAACTGAATATTCCAACAGCAGTTTTTTTTGCAGTCAATTCCGCTGATGATTTAAAACCCGACAATGGGTTTTTAAAAACACGTCGCTTTGGTTATGATGGTTTGGGTCAAATTCGAATAACTGATAATTCCGATTTAAAAGCCGCGTGGAATACATTAAATCAACCTGCTATTTTCGAGCGATTTGTTCATTTTGAAACTGAAGTATCGCAATTGGTTGCGCGAAATTGCGCAGGGGATATTCAATTTTTTCCTTTGATTGAAAATAAACATCATGACGGTATTTTGCGAACATCACGTTTTGCCCATTTTCCTGTGTTAGAAAAACAAGCGCAAGACATCGCTATGAAATTAGTAGAGTCATTCAATTATGTTGGCGTTTTAGCGATTGAATTTTTTGTATGTGACAATCAATTAATTATTAACGAAATAGCGCCACGTGTGCATAATTCAGGGCATTTAACGATTGAAGGTTGTAATGTGAGTCAATTTGAGCAGCATTTAAGAGCGATTTTAAATCTGCCGCTAATAAAGCCGATAATTATTCAGTCGGTGGAGATGATAAATATTATTGGCGAATGGCCGAAAGATCTGAATCAATTCCAGCATATTTATGATTATGGAAAAGCACCGAGAAAAAATAGAAAGTTGGGACATGGGATTTACTTGCGCACTCACTCACGTGAGCACTTCTAAGCTATATCACTGGCGCAGATTATAGGCAGGTACGTGCGGTGAAAGAGTGGGTTGCGCATTCGCTCACGCGAAAACTTCTAATCTATATCACTGGCACAAACCGTCAGCAGGTATGTGCCAGTGAGATAGTTTAGAAGCCCTCGCGTCAGCGAGCGCGCTTACATCCACTTGCGTCAGCAAAACCCCACCCCCGCAATAACCTTCCGCATCGCATCACACACCTGCTGCATAACATGAATATTATGAATACACGCCAAATTATGATACGCCGGCGCATTGATTTTAAATAAATAATGCAAATAAGCGCGTGAATGGTTTTGACAGGTATGACATTGGCAATTTTTTAAAATAGGATTATCATCTTTAGCGTAAATCGTTTTTTTAATACTGATCTTTCCCTGGTCTTCATTGTACGTATTAAAATTCACCCAGTCATTGTCTGGTTCTGCAAAACCATGATACAGCGAACCATGTCTTGCATTTCGCGTGGGTGCTACGCAATCAAAAATATCCACACCCAATTTCACCACATCAATTAAATCTTGCGGATGCAAACCGACGCCCATCGTGTAACGCACTTTATTTTCTGGCAGCATGGGTCGAACCCAGTCAATGATTTCCGCCGTTTTTGGCATATTAAAACCAACGGATTCACCGCCAATGGCAATGCCATCTAAATCAGCATCAACTATAAATTGCGCGCTTTGTTCACGCAGTTTTTGATAAATGCCCCCTTGAATAATGCCAAAAAGTGCTTGTTTTAAGCCATAAAATGAATTTGGATTTTTATTGTGAATTTCTTTTGATTCTAATAACCAGCGATGCGTGCGCGTCATAATTTTTTGCGCTTCATCTTCGGAAACAGAATCAGGCGTGCATTGATCAAACGCCATAATAATATCAGCGCCAATACTTTTTTGAGCATCGATGGATGTTTGTGAATTCAGACAAATCATTTTGCCTGAGACAGGATGTTTGAAATACGCACCATCTTCTTTAATTTTGCAGATGTCGGTTTTATTCGAGAGACTAAACACTTGAAATCCACCGCTATCGGTCAACATGGGTTTGTGCCAACCCATAAACGTATGCATGCCACCAGCCGCTTGCAGAATTTCCATGCCGGGTGACACCAACATGTGATAGGTGTTTCCACCTAAAATAATTTGTGAATGCGTTGCGGTTAAATCATCGGGCGTCATGAGATTGACAAATGCACGCGTGCCCACAGGCATAAAGCAGGGCGTTGTGAATTCACCGTGAGGCGTTTCAACTTTCATCACGCGCGCATCGGTGTGCGCGTGATTATGAAGGAGGGTGCTGCGATAGGTGTTTGGCATAAGCTGTAGTTATACAGAAAAATATTTTGAGTTTCAAACAAATTATTTATATAAAATTCAAAGGGTTATAAAATAATAATCGCGGCAGGCCAATTTCTTTTTTTGTACTATACTTTTTTGGGGGTGAATTGATTAAAAGTGAGAGGGAGGTGTGTCTTATGTCTAGAAACACGCTACGTGGTGTCTTTGAAAAGTATAATAGGTCTGCGAAACATCCGCAGGGAGAAAATCATGCTCTTGGCGTCCTTGGACGTCGTCTTGGAGGCCATTATTCGGCCTATGCTGATGAGCAATTAACTGATGATCAGAAAGATAACCTCAAGAAGATAATTAAAATGCACGGCGATTACCCTAATTCGCTGAAAGCTGTTGATGATTTTTTACAAGAATTTGTATGCTCCTTGTCGAATGGGCGGGGTGGGATGTTTGTTTCATCGCCTACAGTATTTACTGCTACGGGATCGGGATCGGGATCGTTTCGGCAAGCGGATGTTGTCGGTGGCGCGGGTGGTATCTCTCGAAACGGGTCTGAGTCTTCGATTGACTCTTTGCGTCATGTGCGTCATGAAAATATACGAAGTAAAGAGCTTCCACCTAAAGAAAGTGTTCGTGACGAGGCGGGTAGCCCGTTAGATCCAGATGATTCAAGAACACCCGGATCATCTCCTTAATATTTAGGGCGCCGCTTTTCCTAGCTCATCCATCATTGCACGCAAAAACCGTGCTGCTTCACCGCCCGTAATCGCACGATGATCAACCGATAATGATAATGGAATAATGCGATGATATTCGGTTTGATTATTTTCATTCAATGCAAGTGTTTTGGTAATGCGTCCAACGCCGAGAATCGCTACTGTTGGCGGTAAAATAATGGGATTGGCGTAACGTCCCGCGATCGCACCAAAATTGGATAATACAATCGTTGCGCCATGCAAATCACTTTGCGCAATTGATTTGGTTTGTGCTTGTGTTTTAAATTTCTCGATGGTTTCGCGAATTTTTTCATCAGTTAAATTTGCAACATCTTTGAGAACTGGCACATACAATCCATGCGCTGTATCCACCGCTAATCCCAAATTAATTTTTTCTTGTTTTTTCACACGCATCATTTGACCATCAAAATGGGCATTTAATGCAGGTTCCAGTTGGCATGCATGAATCATTGCGCGAATAATGCGAATAGTAATATCTTGCTTTGCGCTGGATTGAGTCCATGCATGAATATCCACTTCATCGATCAATGTGACAGGCACAATATCGTGATGTGATTGCTTCATGCTCATCACCATCGCACGCTTGATGTTGGATAATGGCTCCCAATCGGATGTGTCAATATTTTTTTGTGTTGTGGGCGCTGGTGTGTGTGATGCTGCATTTTGCACGTCAGCAGCTGTTATTCTGTCGCCGCTATATTTTAATGTCGATAAATCTACATTTAATTTTCGCGCTAATGCACGCACTGCGGGTGTGGCTTTTATATTTGATTGTGTGGATATTGTTGTTGTTGAAAATGCGTTACTAGAAATAATTTTTTCCGATTGTTCAATTTTTCCAACGACAGTACCTGTATCTTTTTTCTCATTAATATCAGCTGCACCTTCAAAACCAATTAATGGTTTTCCTGTTTCAACGGTGTCATTGGGCTGCCCAAATAATTTTTCAATCACAGCATCAAAAGGTGCGGGTACATCAACTAATGCTTTAGCAGTTTCCATGGCAACAATGGGTTGATCTTTTTTTACAGCGTCGCCTTCTTTAACATACCATTGTCGGATGATGGCGTCGGGGAGACCTTCGCCGAGATCGGGGAGTTTAAATATTTTCATGGATATTCCATTACAGTTGTTACGGCGTTTAAAATACGCGCCACACTGGGCATATAATATTTTTCTAATTGTGCATATGGCATGACTGTGTCGTAACCAGAGACACGTTGAATGGGTGCGACTAATGCATCAAGTGCATACTCTGCTAATTGCGCAGCAATTTCAGCACCAACGCCGCATGTGCGTGGCGCTTCATGGATGATCACACAACGTCCTGTTTTTTCAACAGACGTTAAAATGGTTTCCATATCAATCGGTGAGATGGTGGCTAAATCGATTATTTCTGCGGAAATACCGTCATTTTCTAAGCTTTCTGCTGCTTCAACAGTTTCTTTCATCATCGCACCCCATGAAATTAGCGTGACATCGGTGCCTTCTTTAACAATAAAACATTTATCCAATGGCAGCGCGATACCATCATCAGGCACTTCTTGTTTTACCAATCGATAAATACGCTTGGGTTCTAAAAATAAAACAGGATCTGGATTACGAATGGCTGCTAATAATAATCCATACGCTTTGGCGGGCGAAGAGGGAATCACTACGCGAATACCTGGAATATGGGCAAATAATGCTTCGGTGCTTTCAGAGTGATGTTCGGGTGCATGAATGCCACCGCCATACGGCGCACGAAAAACCAGCGGACAAGTTAATCGTCCACGCGTGCGATTTCGAAGACGTGATGCATGTGAAATAATTTGATCGAAAGCTGAATAAATAAAACCACAAAACTGGAATTCAGCGACGGGTTTTAATCCTTGCGCTGCCATACCAATCGACATGCCAGCAATCATACTTTCTGCGAGCGGTGTATCGAGCACACGTTCCGGTCCAAATTTTTCGAGTAAACCAACAGTGGAGCGAAAAACGCCTCCATTCACAGCAATGTCTTCGCCGAGAATAATGACATTTTTATCGTGCGCCATTTCATAGGAAAGTGCTTGATTTACAGCTTCAACGAGCGTTATTGCTGTCATACCAATTCATCCCTTTGATCAATCATCGCATTGGGCAATGTTTCAAATAAATAATCAAACATCGTTTCCGGTTTTTGTTTTTCGACCGTAAAATAGGTTTCAATTTCTTTTTCGACAAATTCTTTTGAGGTGTGTTGTAATTCAGATTCTTTGTCTTTATCCCACACACCTTGCGCTTCTAAATAATATCCCAAGCGTGCAATCGGTTCTTTTTTCCAAGCATTTTTCTTATCATCGGGATTGCTGTAACGCGATGCATCATCCACGGTTGTGTGATCTGCTAAACGATAGGTGACTGCTTCAATCACAGTAGCTTTACCGCCATCGCGTGCTTGATTGATTGCATATTGCATCACATCCATCATAGCAATAACATCGTTGCCATCCACTTGAATACAATCTAATCCTGCCGCAATCGCTTTTTGCGCGAGTGTTTCGCAAGCCGTTTGCTTGGAACGTGGCACGGATATCGCCCATTGATTATTATCAATGACAAAAACCATCGGCAAATGCCATGCACCTGCTAAATTCATGGCCTCGTAAAAATCGCCTTTCGATGTGCCGCCATCACCAATCGCAGTGACAACAACGCGTTTTTCATGTCTATATTTAATGGCATATGCAACACCGGTTGCATGCAAACATTGTGTAGCAATAGGTACGCACGTTGGAAAATCTTGATTCGCGGCTTTCGATGCATTGCCGCGTTCATCGCCCGACCAATACGCTAAAATATCACGCAGCGAATAGCCGCGCTGAATCATCGCACCATGATCACGATAAAAAGGGCACAACACATCTTCTTTTTTCATCGAAAGACCCATAGGAATAAAAACGGCTTCTTGTCCCAGTGACGACGGAAAAGTGCCTATTCTACCGGTACGATGTAAATTCACCATTTGATTATCAAATACGCGAAGCAATGTCATACGTTGGTATAGATCAAGCAATACTTCATTTGAACACCAATCTGGAAAATCTTGCGTGGGCTGATTATGCTCATCCAGATACTGTAAATAGGGCACTATAAATGAAGCAACCGTTTTTAGTTTTTTCATTATTTGAGTTTCTCTAAGGCCATTTTTTCGGCGGTTATTGTGGTTGTTTCGCAGGTAGATGCTGCACGCTCAAGCATTTGTAAAGTGGTTGTGTAGATTTGATTAATTTTTTCATCGGCTGCTTCATTACTTTGATTTGCATAAGCCGCTGCCACATGAATTAATCCACCTGAATTGATTAAAAAATCCGGTAAATAGATTATGTTACGTGTTTTCATGATGTGTGCATTATTGCGATGCGCTA
>JABDDR010000022.1 GCA_013287505.1 Gammaproteobacteria bacterium | reverse complement strand
ATTACGGGTCAAATTCAAAGAATATTCGCGAGGCGATGAGTGATGTAATTCAAAATCAAACATCCAACATCACTGCTGATATTGTACGTAAACGCGAGCTTCTAAATGCTATTTGGAAACAATCACGACAGGTAATTACTGGCGATCCTGTTTCTCTGTATCTGAAAGCACGCGGCATTGAATTAAATCAATTTCCATTTGCACTGCGATTTCATCCAAACTTAGGATATTACGATGAAGGAAAGTTCATCAGTAATTTTCCGGCAATGATTGCGATGGTAGTTAATCCGAATAACCGCGCCGTTTCAATTCATCGCACATATCTTCAAGACAATTGCAAAGCACCAGTTGAAAAGCCAAAAAAAAATAATGTCACCAATCTATGAGGGCGCAACGCGCGGTGCTGCAATAAAGTTATTTCATCCACGCAAAGGTGAGCTTGTCGTTGCAGAGGGTATCGAAACGGCATTAGCGTTTCATATTGGAACTCAACTCCCTGTTTGGGCAACGCTTTCTGCTGGTGGACTGGCTAACGTTGTTATTCCCGCTGATGTTAGGCAGGTCGTAATTGCTGTCGACAATGATGGAAATAATGTTGGTCAAAAAGCCGCGGATAAATTGGCAAAACGATTATTAGCTGAGGGACGATGTGTTAAATGTGTCATGCCTCCACGAGTAGATACGGATTTTGCGGATATTTTAGCTGGAGGTGTGCGATGAGTATTGATGATATCCAAAGAGCCTTTGAAAGCGCTGAAATAGAATTACCTCGAAATGAGAATTTTTGGGACGATCCTGAAGCTATACAAGACACATTGCCACCAGTAGATGAATTTCCTCTCAATGCAATTTCTAAACCACTACATGATTTCATAGTTGATACTGCATATAGAATGCAATGCCCGCCTGATTTTATTGCAGTGACAATTTTAGTTGTGTTGTCATCATTGATTGGCGCAGGTTGTGGTGTCAAACCAAAAAAGAATGATGATTGGCTGGTAATACCAAATCTATGGGGCTGCATCGTAGCTCCGCCCGGCAAGCTAAAAACACCCGCGGTCAACTCAGTAATGTCGTCATTGGACAAATTAGAGAAAGAGGAAAAAATTAAATTTGACGATGAAGTAGGAAAAAAACAAAAGGAGTTAGACATATTTAAGGCTAAGAAAAAGGGTCTTCTGGATAAAATCACTAGGAACAGCGTAAAAGGTGGCGTATTAACAGAACAACAAAAGCTTGCAAACAAAAATTTAGAAAACGATTACCACGACCTAAAAGAACCAAAAACACCTGTCCGGAAACGATTCAAAACTAATGATATTACGGTTGAAAAACTAGGAATATTGTTAACAGAAAATCCAAAAGGCTTATTAGTTTACCGTGATGAATTAATTGGATTGCTGAAAACATGGGAAAAAAATGGTCATGAGGGCGATCGAGCGTATTTTATGGAAGCTTGGAACGGCACAAGCTCTTATAGTACGGATCGCGTCTCTCGCGAAACTAATGATGCCGAAAATATATGCGTATCTATCTTTGGAACTACACAGCCCGACAAGTTGATCTCCTATCTAATAAACGCTCTAAATGGAAATAATGATGGCTTAATACAACGATTCCAGCTGCTTGTTTATCCGGATCACACCGATTGGGAATTGGTTGATAGTAAACCAAATCAAGATGCAAAAAAGAATTTTTTTAATTTAGCAAAAGAATTAGCGGATTTAGATTTTATTAAATATGGAGCAAAAAAAAACGACGAGGGAAAATTATTCTTCCAGTTTGATGAAAGCGCTCAAAAAGTTTTTTATGAATGGATAACAGACCTTGAAAAAGAAAAGCTTAACAACGATGATCATCCATTGCTGTTAGAGCATCTCACGAAATATCGTAAGTTAATGCCCGCATTAGCCTTGATATTCCATCTTGTCGATTTGATCTCTAATAACAATGTCAACAATGTCAATGGAATTTCGGCTGAAAATACAGAAAATGCCTGTGCATTGTGTGACTATTTTGAATCTCATGCTAGACGTATATACGGATTAGTAACCGACATCCGTAGCATAGGCACAGCCATCCTTGCAAAAAAAATACAAAAGAAAAAGTTGAAAGATGGATTCACTCAAAGAGACATTCAAAGACTAAGGGGTGTATTCAACGACAAGAAAGTAACACAATCAGCTTGCGATGAACTTATAGGGCTCGGATGGTTACGCGAAAAAGAAACGCCGCCACGCTTTCAACAAAAAGGAAAAATTAGCTACTTGATTAATCCAAAGATATTTCGAGGCAAACATGAATAAATGGCTGAGTCGAATTTATCAGAGAGAGCAAACTAATTGTGACACTGTTGACATTGTTGACCAAGAATTAACATTGTCTACGACATCACAATACTCTAAGTGTGTTTATACGAACAAACCCCTGAGTATTCACGCAAAAGAAATGGAATTACGTAACTTAATCATGCAGCAAAAAAGTGTTTATGGCGGTTCTAATGAAGACTGGATCGAATATGCAAATGATGTGATCAACGATTGGTCGCATGATCTCGATTCAGCAATAAATTGCTTTATGCTCGTACACGAAGAAGAGCAACCTAAACTAGGCAGAAGTCGTCTGGAAGCTGAATTCAGGGAGTTGATAATGAGTCTCAAAATTTTTTTCCCCGATACCATTGACGAATCTTGGCCCGAATATGCAGACAAGCTAATTATCAAATATTCATTTTGCCTCGACAAAGCGATTGAATGTTACAGCGAAGTTTATAAAGTAAAGCAATCTGAAATAAACAGACAAAATCAGGAGGAGATGCTCGTATGAAATTAAAAACTGACAAGGATGTTATGATGACGCAACACAAAGACAGACCTGGCAGACCAACAATCTACTCGGACGATTTGGCAAATGAAATCTGTAATGCTATTGCCTGTTCAAGCAAAGGTATTAGACGCTTATATAACGAATGCGCTCATTTTCCGACGCCCGATACGATTTACCGCTGGGTGAAAGAACACAGGGAATTTTCGGACCAGTACGCACGTGCAAAGCGTCAACAAATTGAAGTGATTATCGACGAAATAATGGGTATTGCTGATGACACATCAAACGATTATTCGACGAATGAAGATGGGAAATTGATATGCAACCATGAACACATTCAACGTTCGCGTTTACGTATTGATACTCGCAAGTGGTTGGCGGCAAAACTCGCGCCGAGATTATATGGCGATAAAGTGCAAATTGAAGAAACAAGAGAGGCTATTTCACAAGAAACACTTGAAGCAAATGAGCGTGTGCGTAAAGCGTATGAGCGGGAGTATTGATTAGCGGACAACTGTTTTTGCCGCCGGAGGCATTTTTAATTCACGCAATGGTGGCAACAACTTGCCTGGATCAACAGTCAAAATCATGGCTATTTTGATTAAATTTTGAATTGATAAATTCTGTTGGCCACGCTCAATGCGACCATAGTACCCACGCCCTAACTGAGCTTCATGCGCGAGTGCTTCTTGCGAAAACTTTCGTTTTATTCGCAATCTTCTGATCTTTTCGCCAATCTTGACAAGGTTTGTATGTTTTCTTTCCATACCGGAAAGTTAATACTGTACGCCTTATAAGACTACGCCTAATATGGCTCTGCTTTATTTTTTTAAAACACTGAAGTATGATGGCGGCAATCAAGTATGAATCGAGATGATCGAGAGGTGGAATTAATTTGAGCTGTAAAATTAAAATAAGAAAAGGTTCATGTTTCGATTTAATAACCATTACTTTAACGTGTTTTGCGTTTTTTATAGCATGTCCGCAATCATTGGCGGCCGAAATAAAAAATTCTGCGTCTGAAACTACACTCCTTAAATCCGCGCTGCATGATTTCGATTTAAAAAATTATAACGAGGCCTTTACCCTGTTTAAAAAAGCCGCCCCTAATGACGTAAGTGGTACAGCAGATTCGGTGATAGCCATAATGAGTTGGGAGAGGTTAATACCACATGTTCATAATGTTTCAAATGCTAAATCCACTGTTTTTTGGGGCAAGAAAGCGCTACCGAAGATACGCAGTAATGCATTGCGAAAATACATAATCACATTTATGAGTGACGCCTACAATGACATTGGAGTTGCGCACGCAAAACAACACAATTATGTGGTTGCTTTTCAATATTATAAAAAAGCAGCAAAAATGGGTTGTGCGGATGGCCAATATAATCTAGGTGTATTGTATGCGGCCGGCCGCGGAACAATTCAAGATTATAAAAAGGCTTACGCGTGGATTAGTGTCGGAATAGCGGTGGGCTTGAATAGAAAGAACGACGCTGTGGCAACAAAAATTCAAAGTGGTATATCACAATATCTGTATGCTCAAGGGTCATTATCCAAAGCTAAAAACTTAGCGAAAAAATATTACAAATTATATGTGCCGAATGTTTCTCCCTAGTGTTAAAAATAAATATTTATACAAAATACGATTGTGAGCAAAGATGAAAAAAATATTTGTAGTTCTAATAATGACTTTAATATTTAACGCCAATTTATTTGCTGACAGTTTTATCGATGAAATATCAAATTCTTTTACGGATAATATTTATTGTCCACGAACAATAACAATATCGCATGGTCATTATTATGGTGTAACCAAGCCATTTAATTATATATTTCAAGATGAGAATATAGTTGTACCTAAAGGTAAGTCGTTAACATTGTATTTTGACGAAGCGGAAACGTTCATTGGAGATCCTGAGCTACCCAATACTTGCACATATTACCCTAAAAATAGCGGAGATGAGTTTGTGCTCATTTCAAAAACACCTCTTAAATCAAACACAAAAGCGTTAAAAAATAACTGGAGATATGATCAATATAATCAAAATCACTTAAGTTGTTTTTATAATGCAAGTCATTGTCCATTTGTGAATTACTAATTAAAAAAATGGGTTGAGATAAACGATGACTTTAAAAGATAATAACCACATTGAGCCATACCTGCGGGAATTTAGAGACCATAGAAAAAGCAGCGTCTTAAAGCTCATTGCCGCTTGGGATGGTCTCTCAATCGAAACACAAATTAAAATTTTAAATGATTTTTCTGAAAACGGACGGTATAACTTTATTATTCCTGATCAAATAATTTTAAAAGGTCTTGAAAGCCCAAATGATTATATTCGATATTTAATAGCGCAGCGCGTGCACCCTTCGCATCACGAAAAAATTTCAAAAGACAAAAGTGCTCTAGTTAGAAGCAGTGTAGGGTCTTTTAGTCAAAAAATATTTAATCGAGAGGTGAGTGAATCAGGTGAATATTCAATTTCATATAAACCAGAAAATTTTTATCTATTATCAAAAGAAGAGCAAATTTTATATTTCAGTATCTTATCCCTCTCACAAGGAAGGTTAATTCAGAAGATTATTGCATGGGGATTAGAAAATAACGCACTAACAGAAGACTCTTTAACTTCTTTATTGAATGAATGCACTCATAATTTTAATAGAACAGAAACATTTGGGCACAGCGATTCAGCGATGATCGGACTGGAAATTTTATGGAGAATGACATCTAAACTTGGAGAAAAAAACAAACACTTAGATGAAGATGAAGCTGATCCTATGAACGCCAATGAGTTTTTGAATGAAATTGTTATTGATACTTTCATTCTAAAGTTGCCAATTGAGATTGATGATAAAAAATTATCAATTAATATCATAAATCAATTAGATGATAGAACGCTCAGAAACTTAGTGCAAAGAAGATATCCATTACTTTATTTTGGCGATAATGGCAAAGTATTACATGGCGAAGTAATTGAGGAAAAACTTGAACAAAAAGCATATCCTAAATCTTCCAATCCATCAGCAGAAAACTTATTTGAATATCAATCACCCGAAATAACCTGGAAAAATGTGAGAAATACTTACTTATTTTCGTTTTTTATTCTTTGTCCTGTTGTTACTTCTATTCCTTTAATTTTCAAAACCACTCATTCATGGTTTTGGTTGCTGTACTCTATTCCGATTCTTGCCTGCTATGAAAAAACCGTAGAATATATAAAACAAGTTTTTTCAAAGAAGTGTGATAAGCTTATAGTCAAAATTTCCAGAAAAATAAAATCTGAAATTGAAAATCCTAGTAAATGTGGTACATAAATAACATGTGCTTTAAAATGTAAATAAAATATTGATATTGTCGCACTCCTGCAAACCAAAGACACGCAAAATGAAAAAATACTCACCATTATGTGTCGCAAATCAATTTATCAAAATTTCTCCAAACGGCGAAACTCACATGAAACTGCAGAAGCTTGTTTATATGGCTTATGGAGCATGGCTTCGTGAAAATAATGAGCCGTTCATAACGGAAGAACCCCAAGTTTGGCAATATGGTCCTGTGTTTGCATCCCTCTATCACAACTTAAAAATTTTTCGTTCAACCCCTATTACAAGTTCACAACTTGCAACCTTACAATCTACTGAGGAAATAAATGAGGCGGAAGCAATAACAACAACACAAAGTGTTTGGGAAAGATACAAAGACTACACTGCAGCTGATTTATCCGACATTACACATCAATCAGGGTCTCCTTGGTATGAAGTTGCAAAAGAAAATAACTTTCGCGTACCACAAGGAACGACTATACCCACAGAAATAATCAAACAGCATTTCCGCGCATATCCGGATAAATAGATAATGAAAGGAAATAAATTTATTTTTCTGGATAAAGAACCATCAGGCAAGGAAGAAGAAGAAAAACTTTTTGAAATCCCGCTAGCTGATCCAACAGGCGTTATACCAATTGGTGAACGTGAAACGCAACAAAACATGGACGAAAGGATAAAGTTTTCCAAACGTGCGTTTTGTTTAGTTTACAAATGGACTTGTTTTATTTTCACATTAACATTTGTCGAAATGATCTGTTCTTTCTGGAACAAAGGACTGAGTAACACGGAATTCGTGGCAATTGTTACTAGCACAACAACTACAGTTTTTGGACTTCCATTTTTTGTGGGTCGATATCTTTTTCCGGACAATAGCAAAAAAAAGACAAAATAATATTCTGGGGGCACAATTGGGGACGCCCACAAAAATCGAATTGAAAAATTTTTAAAGCGCATTTATTGCGCCTGCACCTTCATTTAAAATATCCAAGTAGTACTGATAAGCATAAATTTTATTACGATTTTTACCAGTAATTTCTTTGACAACACCAAGATCTGTCAAATGATGCAATGCTTTATTTGCAGTCGGCAATGTTATGCCACAATGCTCAACTATTTTTTTGGCATCTGTGATAGGATGTTTTTGCAAATAACTATGAACAATTAACGTAGACGCTGAAGGCTTACCAATTGCTTCACACTTTTTACGATCATCAGTAAATAATTTTAAAATTCTCTGTGCGGTTTCGATTGCTTGATTTGCTGTTTCAATAACACCTTTTAAAAAAAACTGAATCCATTCTTCCCAATCACCCGTTTCGCGAACCAATTGCAAATGATCATAATAAGCTTGCCGGTGTGTTTTAAAATACAAACTGAGATAAAGCATTGGCTCTCGCATAATACCATCTACACAAAAAATAAAGGTAATTAGCAAGCGACCCAATCGTCCGTTTCCATCTAAAAACGGATGGATAGTTTCAAATTGATGATGTGCTAACGCTGCTTTAATCAGTATCGGTAAAGTGGCAGTTTCATCATGCAAAAATTTTTCCAATGACCCTAATAAATCCATCACTTTTTCAGGTGGCGCCGGAACAAATTTTGCATTACCAGGTCGCGTACCACCAATCCAATTTTGCGAACGTCTGAATTCACCAGGTTGTTTTGAGCTTCCACGACCTCGACTTAGCAGTACTTCATGCATTTCACGAATCAAACGCAACGACAACGGAAAACCGCCTTGAATTCGTTTTAGACCATGCTCCATTGCAGCAACATAATTTGATACCTCAACTACATCCTGATTCGGAACACCAGCCACCTCATGATTCTCATACGACAAGAGATCTGACAATGAAGATTGCGTCCCTTCAATCTGCGAAGATAAAACCGCCTCTTTCCTGATATACATATATAAAAATAAGGATGGATCGGGCAGAATAATACTCAAGCCATCCAGGCGACCAAGCGCTACATTTGCTTGATCCAACAGAGGATAGAGTTTTCCCATCTCGATTGCAGGTACTGGTGGCAGGGGCTGAGGCACATATGAACTGTATATTTCTCCTGCAACAGAACACTTAACCAATTCACCTATTCGCTCTGAAAATGCTCTCATTTTGATCTCATAATAAAGGGAAGTTACGTTTCGTTTATTGATAAAAAGTGTAACTAAAGAAACTTTATTAAGCAATAGCGTTAATAAAGGAAAAGGCATTTTTCTTTATTAAAGATTTACTTCTCACAAGATCATTATCTGGGGGCACAATTGGGGGCATCTCCAAAAATCGAATTCAAAAAATCACATTAATTCAAATAATTAACTCAGCAATTCAATTGACGCCGCCCCATTTAAAATCCAGATCCCGCTGTTGCGGGATTTTTTTTGTCTGCCAAATATCAATGTGCTATCATTTGATAGCACATACTAACAACCGAGGTGACTGATGGATACATTTTCAGTACGAGATTTACGCGAACACACCGGTGCGCTGATACACGGCGCCGAAGCGGGTAAGTTATCGCTAATTACTAAACGCGGACGACCTGTTTTTCTGGCAATTCCATTTACTGATGAGTTGATCGAGTTTGGCTTGCGTCCTGCGTTAGCGGTACATCTATACAAAGAGGGTATATTCACGTTGGCAAAAGCGGCAAAGCTTTCAGGTGAGTCGCTTGAAGGTTTTATCGCGTCATTGAGCAAATTGGGAATTCCGATCGTGCAATATACGATCAAGGACGTGAACGAGGAGCTTAAGGATTTTGAATAAGATTATTATTGCCGACTCAAGTCCGCTCATTGCATTTGGCAGCATCGACAAATTGTCTGTTTTGTCTCAACTGTTTGGAAAAGTGGTTGTTCCAGCGGTGGTTGCGAATGAATGCTTGCTGGACAAAACACGACCAGGGGCGGTTGCTATAGCGAAAGCCATTGATGACAAGTTAATTCAAATTTGCACTACAAGTGAACCACACCAGCCTGATGATATCCTTGCGACATTAGATGATGGCGAAGCTGCTGCAATCGCGCTTGCACACTCATTAAATTTGCCGTTAATCATTGATGAAAAATTGGGTCGCGATGTTGCAAAAAAATTAGGCGTAAAAATTATCGGCACAGTTGGCGTTTTATTATTGGCGAAACAAAAGAAAATGATTGAAGCCATCAAACCAATTTTATTGTTATTAAAAAACGGGCGTTATTTTTTATCCGATGCGTTGATAAAAGATGCATTGAAACACGCAAAAGAAAAATAAAATTTTTACAAACAAAATTAATCTGTGATTTACAAAAAACACCAACCGATTATATTAGTAATACAAATTGCTAGGCAGTGTCCCTAAAGTTCCCATCTCAGCTGTAATGTGATAAAAATGTTCCATTTTATTTTCAAATGGAGAATCCGATGTCACGGATGGTTATTGATGATGCAATGTGGGAAAAATTAAAAAAATTACTGCCTCCACCAAAAGGTAGGCATGGAAAAAATGATCGATTATTTTTGGAAGCAGTGTGTTGGATTATTCGAACAGGCGCACCATGGCGAGACTTGCCGCCGGAATACGGCAATTGGAAAAGCGTTTATAATCGCTACAGCAGATGGGTCAAGGAAGAACACTTCAATAAAATATTTGAAGTTTTAAAAAAAAGATGGCGATCACGAATGGCATATGATTGATGCAACAATTATTCGAGCACATCAACATTCAGCGGGAGCTCGTGGAGGACAAGAATTTCAAGCGTTAGGAAGAAGTTGCGGTGGTTTTAGCTCTAAAATTCACGCGAAAGTTGATTCACTGGGAAGACCGCTTGAATTTATTTTAACACCAGGTCAAGAGTCAGAAATTAATTCTGCAATAGATCTTGTTGGTGATGATATTAGTGATTATTTATTAGCTGATCGTGGATATGATTGCGATGCGTTTCGGGAAAAATTAAATGGAAAAGGAATTGTTCCCGTTATCCCTGGCAGAAAAAATCGCATTCAAAAAATTGAATATGATTTCCATATTTATAAAGAAAGAAATTTTATTGAGAGATTTTTTAATCGGATAAAAAATTTTCGTCGGATCGCGACACGATATGATAAAACAGCAGTGATGTTTATGGGTGTGCTAACATTGACGGGAATTTTAATGTGGCTAAAACTTTAGGGACGCTGCCTACAATACTATCAACAACCAATATTGTCTTATCACTTTTTTATTATATAAAGGACGTTAAGGTCGCGCGGAATCGCGAGAAGTAGCGTAATTAGCAGTTTCATTTTTAAGTTCTTCAAGCTTTTTTTGGAGTTCACGTTCTTCTTTATTGTAATCAGATATCACTTGTCGATATCCCTCTATAGACTCCGAATCCATCAATGATGAAAAATCTGAGCTTCTACGAAGATTATCATTTAAGTTTTCCCAACTTTCTCTACGCTTACGAATTTCAATTATTCTATTGTGAATTTCACGCTCTTGCATTAATTGTTGATCTGACGGTTTTGCTTCCGCATGTGAACAAAATGTGGAACGATTGGTGCCAGCGGAAGTAGATGTCTGACTTAATTTTATTAAGGTCGGCCGAAAAAATCTAAATGTTGGTCTAAACATATAACCTCTGTCGAGAGTTTCACGATCAAAAATTAAATTAAGATGCTGGGCATGCTAACTTATAATTGAATTTTGGGCAAGCAGTCGCACCCATCAGCGCATTAATTGCACCACATAATTTTTAAGAATCCTCAAAAAAGCGAATTAAGCCTGAATTTATTGAGGAATAAGGCTATTTTCCGCTTTTTCAGGGCGTTCTCATAGCCAACCTTCCTTTTCATCGGCACAGTTGGTCAATAGCTGCGACAGATTGAGGTGCTCATTGAGGAAGCGCTGGTTTAACAATATTGTTCATTGAGGGAACAAATAGCGGCTAGTCGCAGCTTCGGTAGTCCACCACCATAAGATTGCGATGCGTTTCGAGAAAAATTAAATGAAAAAGAGATTACACCCGTTATTCCCGGAAGAAAAAATCGCATTAAAAAAATTGAATATGATTTTCATATTTACAAGGAAAGAAATTTTATTGAGAGATTTTTTAACCGAATGAAAAACTATCGTCGTATCGCAACACGATATGATAAAACAGCAATAATGTTTATGGGTGCACTAACATTGACGGGGATTTTAATGTGGCTAAAACTTTAGGGACACTGCCTAGGTTATACAGTTCAAAAACGAAATTATATTGCTCGAATCATTGTTTCAATGCAATGCATGATAAGCATTTAATCCGTTACGCCCATCTTCTACGAGCGTTACTCGCTCAGAAGAAAATATTGTTTCCGGTTCACCTGAATTTGAAAAATCAAGAAATCCGATTTTTTCAGCAATAATTTCACCAGCATTTTCTAAATCACCTTCTATCCATAAATATAAACCCACAAAGCCAAATTGTCGAACGCGCAATGCAGACTGTCCTGAAACGAAAACTTGATATGAAAGCGATCCCATTTAAAATGTAAACGGCTCCGTACCCTGGCTTAAAATATCCAAATATTCTTTATAAACAAATATCTTATGGCGACCCTTACCTGTAATTTCTTTTACAATATTCAATTTTTCTAGCGCAACCATACTGCGCAGCACTGTTGGCAGCGATACATTACACTTTTCTCTAATTTTACTGGTGTTTGATATTGGATGGCGTTGAAGGTAATTGTGTATTGTTAAAATCCCTGCCGTTGATTTCCCAGCGGATTCAATTTTCTTTCGATCATTGTTAAATAGACCAATAATTGATTGCGCTGTTTGAGCAGCTTGATTTGCCGTCTCAGCAACTCCCGTTAAAAAGAATTTGATCCATGCTTCCCAATCTCCTGTTTCACGCACAGATTGCAGATAGTCATAATAAAGCTGTCTATTTGCTTTTAAATACAGGCTTAAATATAAAAGTGGTTCTTTTAAAAGACCGTCATTGCATAAAATGAAAGTAATTAACAAACGTCCCAATCGACCATTACCATCAAGAAACGGGTGAATAGTTTCAAATTGCACGTGCGCAATTGCCACTTTAATCAAAGTGGGTAGCTGCAGCGTTTCATCATGAAGAAATTTTTCAAAATTATCTAAGCACGGCATCAGATTTTCAGGTGATGGCGGAACAAATTTAGCATTCCCCGGACGACTACCACCAATCCAATTTTGAGATGACCTAAATTGACCTGGCTGTTTATTTCCTCCTCGCGCATTTTCCATTAATTTAGCATGGATTTCTCGAATCAGACGCAACGAAAGAGGAAACTCTTTCAATCGATTCAAGCCATAATTTAATGCCGAAACATAGCAAGAAACTTCTGCAACATCATCCATCGGAACACCAGGTACTCCTTCATTTTCAAATAATAATAAGTCAGACAACGAGGATTGCGTCCCTTCAATTTGAGACGATAATACCGCCTCTTTTCTAACATACATGTAAATAAACAAAGAGGGGTCGGGTAAGACCATACTCATACCATCCAAGCGCCCAAGAGCGTTGTTTGCCTTCTCCAAAATCAGGGAAATATCAACCATGTCTATTGCCGGCTCAAATGGCAAATCAACTGGAATATAAGATTTGTAAGGCTCCCCCGGCACAAGCGAACTTTTTATATAACGCCCAATTCTTGATGTCTTATCCATGCCCAGCCCTTTAAATTTAAGTAACATTTTTTGTAAATTTTGTTAGTTAAGAAATAATAACTAACATTTATGATGGTTACAAGAAATAACTAACATAAAAATACATTTTCGTTAGTTAACTTGAGGTAACTCACAGGGAAGTTAGCAGTATTAACAAGCATTAAACATCAATTCAATAGGTTAGCTGACTAATTCAATTGACGCCGCTCCATTTCATTTAAAATCCAAGTCTCGCCGTTGCGGGATTTTTTTGTCTGCCAAATATCAATGCGCTATCATTTGATGGCACATACTAACAACCGAGGTGACTGATGAATACCTTTTCAGTACGAGATTTACGCGAACACACAGGTGCGCTTTCCATGTACAATTTGAATAGTTAGTTGATACAATTGCAGGTCATTGAACACAGTGAAATAACAATGATTAACGCACAACACCAAAAACAATTTGATTTATTGAAAAATGCATTCGCGCAAAATCGGTTGTCGCACGCCTATTTGTTATCCGGTATTGCTGGTTTGGGAAAAACAGATTTCGCGCGTGAATTTGCCATGTTTTTATTATGCGATAAACACGCATGGTGTGGTGCTTGTCGCAATTGTGTGTTAATGCAAGCCAACAATCATCCTGATTTTATGCTGTTAAAACCAGAGGAAAAATCAAGGGTAATTAAAATCGATCAGATTCGTGAGATGAGCGAGAAGCTGTCACAAACAGCGCATTCGGGCAATTATCAAGTTGTGGTTATTTCTCCTGCCGATGCAATGCCGGTGTCCGCTGCAAATGCGTTATTAAAAACACTGGAAGAGCCAAACGGAAAAATACTGATTTTTTTAATTGATGATCAAAAAAATGCACTGCCTGCAACGATCATGAGTCGTTGTCAAAAAATATTTTTTGACAGCAGTCATGTTGATTTGCGCATGCAGGGTAATTCACTGGTATTGCGCGATCAATTGTTAAATCATTTAGAGCAAATTCAATTACGACGCGTCAATCCCATGACAGTAGCTGCTGCGTATTTAAAAATAAGCAACGATACTATTTTTCAAACATTGATTTTATTATGCGTGGATTTGTCTCGCATCCAAATGCATGTTCATTTAAAACAAATCATTAATCAGGATGTGCATGAAAAGCTTGCAAAAATGGCATTAAAAATTTCAGCCATGGCGTTGCAAAAAATGATTGAAAAGTTATTGGAAAAAACTGCGATGATTTCAAAAGGCATTAATCTCAATCAACAGTTATGCTTGGAAGATGTTTTTATTGAATGGGAAAAAAATTTCCCCCTTTGAAAAAGGGGGATTAAGGGGGATTTTATATTTATAGACTCACATTGTCATCCCTACATGCTAGATGCCTACAAAGATCCTAATGATTTTAATCAATGGATGCAGGATACAAAAGCAGCAGGCATTGACGCCATGTTATGCGTTGCCGTCGACATGGATACCGCACAAAAATGCCTAGAAATGGCTGAAAAATACGATCATGTGTATTCCAGCGTCGGTTCACATCCAAGTGAAAAAATCGACGCTGATTTATCAATCGATACACTCGTCACATTTGCAAAAAATAAAAAAGTGGTTGCGATTGGCGAAACCGGTTTAGATTATTTTTATAATTCCGATAAATTGGACGTGATGCGCGATCGATTTCGTGATCATATTCGCGCGGCGCTTTTGGCGAAAAAACCATTGATTATTCACACACGCAATGCGCGTGAAGACACATTGAATATCATGCGCGAAGAAAAAGCGAATGAAATTGGCGGCGTGATGCATTGTTTTACGGAAAGCCTTGAAATGGCAAAAGCATCGCTCGATTTAAATTTTTATATTTCTTTTTCCGGCATTATTACATTTAAAAATGCGAAAGAATTGGTGGAAGTCGCGCATTATGTACCGTTGGATAAAATATTAATTGAAACGGATTCGCCGTATTTAGCGCCCGTGCCGTTTCGTGGTAAAACGAATGAACCCAAATATGTGAGATATGTTGCTGAAAAAATTGCGGAAATAAAGAATGTCACTGTTGAAGAAGTTGCTCAAGTGACCAGTGAGAATTTTCGACAGCTTTTTTGTAAAAACCCTGTATTGCGTCATAAATGAAACCCACGTAATATAGCGCGTTATTCATAAATATTGCGGAGAACACGCATGAAAAAATGGTTATTGGCTGGCATGATGACGGTCATGGTATTTGAAATGACAGGATGTACACCGGGAAATAATGTACCGGGTGCAACTGGTGCGGGTGCGTTGGCAGGCGGTTTGATTGGTAACGAATTATTCCACGGTAGAAACGCGTTTGCAGGCGTGCTTGCGGGTGCGCTCGTGGGCGGTATCGTGGGTAATCAGATCGGTCAATATATGGATCGTAAAGATGAAGCTAATATGCAAAGCGCTATTACGACAGTGCCTGTTGGTCAGGAAGCAAGTTGGACAAGTGATCGAGCAGGTCCGAATGGTCAACCCGTTTCTTATACTGTGAGACCTACGAGTGCTGGATATTCTCAACGTAGTCATCGTTACTGTCGTGAATATCAAACGACGGTGACCATTGGTGGTCAAGTGAAACAAGCTTACGGCAAAGCGTGTCGTCAACCGGATGGCTCATGGAAAATTCAACATTAATTTTCCGTCCTCGACGTTTGCGTCGCACGCCTACACTGCGTGCGATGCTTCAAGAAAACACCGTCACTGTTTCTGATCTGGTTTTACCGCTGTTTATCAAAGCGGGACACAATATCAAAAATCCAATCTCAAGCATGCCCGGGCATTTTCAATTAAGCCTTGATCATTTGCCCGCAGAAATAGCGGAAATTCAGGCATTAAAAATTCCTGCAGTGATTTTATTTGGCATCCCCGAAAAAAAAGATGCAATAGGATCAAGCGCATTGGATGATAACGGCATTGTGCAATCGGCGATAAAATTAATTAAAAAAATCGCACCCGAATTATTAATCATCTCAGATATTTGTTTTTGTGAATACACGGATCACGGACATTGTGGTGTGATTGATGCTGAAAAAAAATGTGTCGATAACGATAAAACGCTTGAATTGCTGGGAAAACAAGCGGTTTCGCATGCACGTGCCGGCGCGGATATTATAGCGCCGAGTGGCATGATGGATGGCATGGTGAAAGTTATTCGAACTGCGCTCGATGATAATCATTTTCAAGATATTCCAATTTTAAGTTACGCTGTGAAATATGCATCGAGTTTTTACGGTCCATTTCGATTGGCTGCCGAAGGTGCGCCACAATTTGGTGATCGCAAAAATTATCAAATGAATCCTGCGAATGCTGATGAAGCATTGCGTGAAGCGCAATTGGATGTGAATGAAGGCGCTGATATGTTGATAGTAAAACCAGCGCAAAATTATTTAGACGTTGTTTATCGCATAAAACAAGCATTTCCTGCGATGCCATTATGCGCGTATCAAGTCAGCGGCGAATTTGCCATGATCAAAGCTGCGGGTGAAAAAAATTGGATTGATGAAAAAGCGGTGATGATGGAAAGCTTGATGGCAATAAAACGCGCGGGCGCGGATTTTATTATTACGTATTTTGCAAAAGAGTTTGCGAGAATTTAAATTTACACTCGATTCCGCAGTTTTTTGTCATTGCTCACAAAAATCAAAGAATCTCTGAACGCAACGTTTCTGCTGGCTATATAGTTTAGAAGCCGAGCGTTAGCGAATGCGAAAGTTTGTAAAACAATCACTCTTCGACCCACCTTTCGCATTCGCTAACGCTCGGCTTCTAAGCTGTATTATCAGCAAATGCGTCATGCGCAGTGTTTTTCTGATTCATGATTAACGGCAAAAAACCGCGGAATCGAGTTTATACAAACACGAAACTATAATCGAAAAAAATTAAAAACACGGTATTGTACATTCCGCACTATATGCTCATACTCTAGTCTGAAAAAATGATATGAGGGAGTATGCAGTGAAAAAAAGACAAGTTTGTTTGGCGGTTTTTTTGAGTTTGATGGTCAATACCGTTTTCGCTGACTGCAGTTCGTCTCCCATACTTTACAACGTACCGTTAAAGTTTTATTCAAACCCCTTGGGCATTTACACTATTTTTTTCTCAAACACCTTGTCAGCTATTGCAGACGGGCAAGCGGATCAGAATGGTTATGTGAAACCGTATTATGAAAAAAGCTGGAGGGGAAGTTGTCCGGGTGGTTTAGATGGTAATGACGGAACCTGTAATGAATATACGGTATATCCTAATGACACCAATTTTTCACCCAGCGGCATTATGGAAAAGATCGAGCAATACACTGACGGCAATCCTAATCGTGGTGAAGTGCGTATTTTAACTGACAATGATGAATCGCATTATGTTTACACAACTGATCATGAGGAAACATTTTGTGGTCCGTATCTCATGCCGCCATCAACAAAATAATATATTTTTCTAATTAAAATCAAAAAGTTAGGTTAAAATGTTAAACCTGCTTGTAAAGATTCATTTTTAACGGTAAAATTGTAAAAAATTTATACAGTATTGGGATTATTGGCTCCGCATTGAAGCACTTACAAGGCCCCTTAACTTGAGTGATGACTATGCGAAAAAAATTAACAGAAGCACCAAAAAAATCTCGATTTGGTTTTATATGGGATAAAAAAAATCTACTGATCGCCGGATTTTTTATCAGCGCTGTGATCTATATGGTTGCACGCATCGTAAGATCATCTGACACACAACTCTCTTTGTTGCTACCTGAAGAATGTAATGATTTTACTATGTATGGGCAATTAAATGCTCATACACGTGTGATAGTAGCAGGGGAGTATCATGTCCGCGCGCTTGAAATGGTCGGGTGCATTAATGCGTTAATCACAATGCTACGGTCGTACCAACAACCAGGTATGATGACTCATTTATATCTCGAAGGTATGGACTCCACTGCTTCCTCTCATGAATTTCTCACTCATGAGGTTTATGGGTCGACCTGTAGATCGGTTGATCGTTGCTTTTCCTGGGAGGATGATAAGGCAGTTATGGCAATTACAATGCATGCAATTCACAGCGCGTCTCTTGATGTTTTTAAAATTATTAAGCAATACCAAGTTCAAAATAGATTAACAGATCAGAATATTTTTGCGCTTATTCACGAAGCAAATCGCTCTAAGGATTTTGATTTTTTGCAGGTTGTTTTCGATGAATATGCGCATATGAGTGGACAATCTAACACTATTATTGAAACAGCATTTTTATATTTATCATCTGTTATTGAAAAAAATTCAGAGATTACATTATCCGATGCTATTTCACGCGCTATTACAGCACTCTCTAAGGCAGTCAACGTACCCTCTGAAGAAAATGCAAGGGATGGATATTATAATCAATGGGATCAAGTACGCAATGATGATTTGGGGGAAAAGATAGGAAAATCATTAGTTGAAGATAGATTAAGCATATTTAGCATGGGAGATACGCATGCACAAAATATGAGAAATCGCTTTACACAGCGTAACACTCCTGAATTGGTAATCATTTCAATGAATCCGTAATAATTCTATCTGTATTTCTAACGCACATACTCGCTTCGTTGTTATAGTCTGTAACACATTCAAAAAGACTTTGCTTTATTGAGGGTTATATCATAAAATATGATTCATAAATTATGATTCATAAAATATGAGTTTCCGATGGCTATGCACAGTGACAGATTTCCACAAGGTTTGGCTCTGGGGCAGAATTTTTGTAATCGCATCACAGAACAAAAGCATCTGTTGCAAAATATCCAAGGGTCGCGTCCTACTCTGCTGATGTCGCCGCGTCGGTATGGAAAAACAAGTTTGGTGACACACGTTATTGGCCAGCTAAAAATACCGTGCGCCGATATCGACTTGTTTTCAGAACTCGATGAAATGGAAATACAAAATAGTATTTTGACGGGCGTTGCAAAATTGGTTTATTCGATTGAATCTTCAACCAGTAAAGCGATTCAATTTGTCACGCAATTTTTTTCGGAACTGAATGTGAGTTTTCAGTATCAGGGTGCTGACATAAAACTGGCGCTTAATAAATCGAGACAGCCACCTGCGAAAACAATTTTAGACGTCTTAAACAAATTAGATACACTTCTTACCAGAAAAAAAAGACAAGCGGTTTTATTTTTTGATGAATTTCAGCGTGTCGCAGAAATATCTTCATCAGGAACCATTGAGGGATCGCTCAGGCACGTTGCGCAGCAATCAAAAACCATTACTTTTATTTTTTCAGGTAGCAACCGACGTATTCTTGAAAGCATGTTTTTTGATAGTAAAAAACCGCTGTATAAGCTGTGTGATCGCATTAATTTGAATCGTATTAGCGCTGATGATTACAGGCC
The DNA here is from genome assembly GCA_013287505.1 of Gammaproteobacteria bacterium. Lineage (GTDB taxonomy): Bacteria > Pseudomonadota > Gammaproteobacteria > Coxiellales > Coxiellaceae > 2-02-FULL-42-43. The sequence continues at coordinate 3,679 of JABDDR010000022.1, read as the reverse complement.
ATTTATACAAAATTTAGCAAAAATAAAATGGCGTAAACAGTTAGATGAGACGACTTTGGATGCGATTTTTTACTGTTCAGAATGTCATCCGTATTATTTAAATGTATTGTGTCATAAATTATGGCTTGAAAAAAATATTCCTTCAGAAGCCACTGTTTTGGCATCTTGGGAAAAATATGTGTTTGAAGAGAAATCTAACGTTCTTTCAGAGATAGATTTACTGAGTAAAAATCAGGTTAAAATGCTTATTTCTGTCGCGAAATACGCCGATATGCTGCGACCACTTTCTCAAGAATTTTTAAATATGACCCATTTTTCTTCGTCAAGTGCGCTGCAGGCGATTGAGACACTGTGTAAGAGGGATTATTTATTCATGGACGATAAAAATTGCTATCACCTGGTTGATCCTTTAATTAAGTACCTTTTTAAAAAATCGTAAATAGTTTTATTTTCCTCCACCTCATGAGTTGAGTAACGTCATGTCCATCAAAACAAAAATCATTTTTACTTGCGCCCACTGCGATGCGCAATATAGTAAATGGCAAGGCCAATGCGCAGAATGTCAAAAATGGAATACCATCTCAGAAGAAATGGCGCTCGCAAAACCGGTATCTGAAAATCCCCGCATGGCTGGTTTTGCAGGGGTTTTATCCGAAATAACTGCAATCAATGATGTTAAAATCGAAACGCAATCGCGTATTAAATCAGGCTTGGATGAATTTGATTTAATTCTTGGCGGTGGATTGGTGTCTGATTCCGCCGTATTAATTGGCGGTGATCCTGGCGTTGGAAAATCCACTATTTTATTGCAGATTTTATCGCATATGGCAAAAACACATCGTCCATTGTATGTGACCGGTGAAGAATCATTGCAACAATTAGCGCTGCGTGCAAAGCGATTAGGCTTACCACAAGATAATTTATCATTGCTCGCAGAAACCAATGTTGAAAAAATTTTATTAAATATCGAAAAATTCAAACCCAAAATTGTGGTGATCGATTCCATTCAAACGATGTATACCGATATGCTGCCATCAGCACCTGGTGGTGTAGGACAAGTGCGTGAAAGTGCTGCAAAACTCGTGATGGTGGCAAAACAAAAAGGCATTGCATTATTTATTGTGGGACACGTAACTAAAGATGGCACGATTGCAGGACCGCGTGTGTTAGAACATATGGTCGATGCGGTGCTGTATTTTGAGGGGCAAAGTGATACGCGCTTTCGCGTGATTCGCGCGGTGAAAAATCGTTTTGGTGCCGTGAATGAAGTGGGCATTTTTGCAATGACAGAAAATGGCTTAAAACAAGTGTCAAATCCATCGGCGATTTTTTTATCGGGTCGAGAAAAAGAATCACCGGGTAATGTAACGACAGTTGTGTGGGAAGGCAGTCGTCCGTTATTAGTAGAAATACAAGCGCTCGTGGATGAAAGTCATTTAGCGAATCCGCGTCGTGTGACGGTGGGATTAGATCATAATCGATTATCGATGTTGCTCGCGGTCATGCATCGTCATGCGGGCATCGCAACCTATGATCAAGATGTGTTTGTAAATGCAGTAGGTGGTTTACGCGTGATGGAAACGAGTGCGGATTTAGCGCTGGTTTTATCAGTGATGTCGAGTTTAAAAAATAAATGTTTATCCTCTGAGTTAATTGTGTTTGGTGAAATGGGATTGTCAGGTGAAATTCGCCCTGTGCCCAGCGGGCAGGAACGCATTAAAGAAGCGGCAAAACATGGATTTAAAAAAGCGATTATACCCAAAGCCAATGCGCCGAAATCAGCAGTACAAGGTATTGAAATTATCGCGGTGGATCGATTGCAGGAGGCAATGGTAAATTTTAGTTTATAATCATCATGGGATCATTTTTCGGGTGGATGCTATGAAAAGGATTGAATGGTTATTGGGATTTGCGATAGCAGGCGTGATTTTAAATGTGAATGCGGCTACGAGTGGTAGCGGCGGAACTCCTGTGCCAGCCGCCGTCTACTTCGTCAATCCGCAACCTGCGGTTACCCCCAGTGGCAGTTCTCCAGTCACCTTCACAGGATGTACCAATCAGTCGCCAATTTCACTCGTAGCGCCTTCAGCACCTTCCTGCACAGTACCGGCCAGTGGCGTTACCGTTGCACAAGGCACTCAACAATGTCTATTGGGCGGAAGCTCGCCCACCTGTCAAGTAACGATTAATGGAAGTACGGTGAACATTAATGGTGGCTTTGGACCGGGCGGTGGCGGCGGTGGTGGTGGCGCTGGTTCAAGAGCCATCACGATTGTTAATAACTCAGCTACAAATCCTATTCCCGTATTTATGGGCGTGAACGGTGGGGCTGCAGGTCTTCAAAATCTTAACACCTGTTATACCATCACAAGCACGCCAGCTTGTAATTTTAATCTTGCCAATCCTGAAATATGTCAGTTTCAGGGTGGTGTTAGCACCGGCACGCCTTTGACGGTGACTTTTACGCCCATTCCCAATGCCCCGGCATCTTGTGCAACATCAGCGGGTCAAATTAGCATCGCATTTTCAGCGATCAATCAACCATGGGGAACATCTCCAGCTAGCTTAGCGGAATTTACACTGAATGGGATAATAGGCGGTGTGCCTCAGGATACAATTGATGTCAGCCTCGTTGCTGGTATGAACGAAATAGTTAACATCACTGGAAGCAGCAATAATTTCGCAATCAATATGTTGCAAGCAACCCCTCCATCATACAACGGTGTTGCCGGCATTTATCCTCTGGGATGTGGTAACTGCGCTTCCCCACCCACTAATTGTCAAGGCGGTGCGCAATGTACTTGTCAAGGCGGAACACAAAACAATCCAAGCCCATTCTGTCAAATCTCAAGAACACAGGTGACAGACACTTATACCGTCACATTTAGCGATGTCTCGGAGAAGATGAAGAAATGAAAAAAAATACGATAATCTGTATTTTGATTGGATTGATCACGGCCAGCGGGGTGTTTGCACAGGTCCTTGGGGCGTCACCAACACAGGTCAATCGTGGCCGCCCTCTTAAATTGATTTTTAGTCTATAATGAAATTATGGATTTATTTCTCGGGCGGGTGTCTTATGAAGAAAACTCAATGGTTGCTGGGATTGACGATAGCTGGTGCGGTTTTTAGTGCCAATGCGGATCAAGTCTATGTCTTGCCTACAGTTACGACCGGTTTACCCATAAATATCACCCCAACAACAGTGTGCACTTCTAGTCCTGGTGCATGGCCATGTACAGTAACTCCACCCTCTACGACAGTGACATTAACTGATAACAATCATAATGCGTGCAATCTTGTTATTGATGATAATGGACAGGGCACCATCACGGCAGATCCCAGCTCTACTTGTGTATCGACTAATAATAATCCGAATCCGACCCCGACATTCGTTGTTTCCAGTATTCCCGCCAGCGGTTCGAGTACACCTGTTTCGCTAAAAACCTCATCAGGATTTCCTGTGAAAGTAGCGGGCTGTAAACCCGCAATCTCTGATTTGACCTCAGGCGTACCCGCACAAACGTGCAACCCCCTAACTGCACCCGACGGTAAGACCAGCAGTCTTTTGATGACGCAGATTATGGGTGATCAGTCCAATAAAACGTGTCATTTGGATTTGAAATTGATGAGTGGTCAGTGGATTATTCAATCAACGTCCTCTTGCCAAACAACTTAT
>JABDDR010000021.1 GCA_013287505.1 Gammaproteobacteria bacterium | reverse complement strand
TTTTTATCAGGCGAAGGCTCCGTTCGATCGCAAAATATTATTCCGGATTATATCGATGCAATTTGCGCGCATTTAACCCTTAAAAAACCGATGAAAATAGTGATTGACGCAGGTAATGGCGCAGCGAGTGAAATTGCACCGATTGTATTTCGTCGATTGGGTTTTGATGTCGTGGAATTATTTTGCAAATATGATGGTCGTTTTCCAAATCATCATCCCGACCCTACAATTCCTGAAAATTTAAAAGATATTATTGCGGCGGTCAAAAAAGAAAATGCGGATTTGGGTTTAGCGTTTGATGGTGATGCTGATCGCTTGGGTTTTATTACCAATAAAGGCGAAATTATTTGGCCTGATCGACAAATGATGATTTTTGTAAAAGACATATTAAAAAAATATCCGGGTGAAAAAATTATTTTTGACGTGAAATGCTCGCGCGTATTGCCTGAGATGATTAAAAAACTGGGTGGTCAACCCGTCATGTGGAAAACGGGTCATTCGATTTTAAAAGCGAAAATGATTGAAGAAAATGCGCCATTAGCAGGTGAAATGAGCGGTCATATATTTTTTAAAGATGGCTGGTATGGATTTGATGATGGTATTTATGTAGGTACGCGATTGGCTTGTATTTTATCGCAAGAAAGTGAATCGGTGTCAGAGATTTTTCAGGCGTTGCCACAAACGGTAAACACACCGGAATTAAAATTACCGATGGATGAAGATAAAAAATCGGATTTTATGGCGCGGTTATTGAAAGACGGTGATTTTGACGATGCCAAAAAAATTACGTTGGATGGTTTGCGTGTTGAGTGGGATTTTGGGTGGGGTTTGGTACGACGCTCTAACACATCGCCTTATTTAATTTTGCGATTTGAAGCGGACACAGAAAATAATTTAGAGAAGATTAAAGCGATTTTTCGCGGGGAATTGTTGAAGATTGATAAAGAATTGAGGCTGCCGTTTTAGAACATCAAAATTCTTGGCGCGCTTGCTAACGCAAGTGCTTCTAAGCTATATCACTAGTATGTGCTTGCTGATGGTTTGCGCCAGTGATATAGCTTTGAAGCGCTCGCGTGAGCGAGTGCGCATGTGAGAAGAACATCAGTAATACTTTCATCGCACTTGCTAACGCAAGGTGCTTCTAAGCTATATCACTAGTATGTATGCACGCCATATTGCATCCGATATTTTTCAATCGCTTCTAATTCCGCTTTTCTATTTTTTTGCGCACTTAAATATTGCACGACGTCGGATAATGTAACGATACTTTGTACCGGTATTTTGTGCGTTTTTACGGCTTCCTGCACCGCAGATAAATGTCCTTCACCACGCTCTTGACGATCAAACGCAATAATAATGCCGGATAATCGTGCTTCTGTATTTTTTAACAATTCAATCGTTTCACGCACGGTTGTGCCTGCCGTGATCACATCATCCAGCATCACCACATTGCCTTTTAATGCCGCACCCACAAAATCTCCACCATCACCATGGTCTTTTTTTTGTTTGCGATTAAAACAATAAGGCATATTGATATTAAATTTTTCAAATAAAATAATGCTGGTCGCTGTTGCTAACGGAATACCTTTATACGCAGGTCCAAACAATACATCGCAATGCATGCGTGAATTTTGCAGCATTTCTGCATAAAATTCACCGAGTTTTGCCAATGATTTTCCTGAATGAAAAACACCCAGGTTAAAAAAATACGGGCTGATTCTGCCGGATTTTAATTGAAATTCACCGAACTGTAAGGCACGATTTTCGATTAAGAATTCGATGAATTGTTTTTGTAATTCACGCATGTTGAGTTCCTATCATGTTAGATTATGAGACGCGATGAATATAGTCTCTACGAGATTCCACACCTTATCAGGCCCAATTGTTTCATAACACGCTGGGATTACCGCTGTTTTGTGTGTTTTTGCATACGCACACGTTTTACCATAACAAGGCACGCACGGAAATTGCGCTTGCAAATAAAATTGATTGTCACCGAGTATACCAACACGTTTTGCGTCAGTCGGCCCATACAATCCAATGGTAGGCGTTTTTAATGCAGCACTTAAATGCCCGAGCCCTGTATCGACTGTAACTACAGCCACTGCATTTTTTAACAATGTCGCTATTTGCGCAATAGATAATTTTGGCAATACGGTGACGTGTTGTAAGTTTTCAGAAAGTCTGATTGCGCGTTTTTTTTCAGCGTCATTTCCCCAAAGAAGATAAACAGCAATGCCATTGGCATCTGCTTTTTCAGCTAACGTTCGCCAATAGGATTCAGGATAATGTTTAGAATCCCATGTCGTGCCATGCAGAAAAACAAGGTATTTTTCAGGAAGTTGGAAATCAAGTGCTGGTAATTGATTCACGTTAATATGAAAATCAGGCTTTGATTGCGGTAATTCATAGCCTAACGCTTTTGAAAATAATATTCTTGCTCGCGTCACTGCATGACAATTTTTATCTACTTTGTGCTTTTTCTGATAAAAAAAACTGCTTAAGAATTCTTTTGCGGATTTTTTATCATGACCATGAATATCGCCCCGCGCGCACTTCGCAACGATTGCGCTTTTTAATAATCCTTGCGCATCAATAATTAAATCATATTTTTTTGCAGTCAATTGTTTATAAAATTTTTGTATTTCACCCGATCGCCAACTGTTAAAAATATGTTTTCGCCAATGTCGCAGTGGCATCTGAATAATGGTTTTAACAGCGGGTTGCCATGTGGGAATATCGGCAAATGCCGGTTCAACTACCCAATCGATTTGCAAATCAGGAATCGCATTCATTGCGTCTGTTATTGCAGGCAATGTGTGAATAAGATCGCCCAGGGAGGACATTTTGATTAACAGAATATACATGCTATGTTATCGAAAAAATATTTGAATGAGGTAATTATGCGGGTGATCACAACCAATGTAAACGGCATTCGTTCTGCTGAAAAAAAGGGGTTTTTTAAATGGCTTGAAAAACAAAATGCGGATTTTGTTTGTCTACAAGAAACAAAAGCGCAAATGAGCGAATTAACGGACGAAATGTATCGTCCTGCGGGTTATCATTGTTATTTCAGCGATGCTGTCAAAAAAGGTTATAGCGGTGTTGCTCTCTATTCAAAACAAAAACCCGATCGTGTAATTCATACTTTAGGCTGGGCATGCGCTGATAATGAGGGTCGTTTTGTGCAGGCTGACTTTGGCAATTTAAGCGTGATTTCTTTGTATTTACCGTCTGGTTCGAGCGGTGACCATCGTCAGGTTGAAAAATTTGATTTTATGAAACGCTTCTTGCATGTGTTGCGTGAATTTAAAAAATCAAATCGTGAATTTATTATTTGCGGCGATTGGAATATTGTTCATAAAGAAATTGATATTAAAAATTTTAAATCGAATCAAAAAACGTCGGGTTGTTTGCCGATCGAGCGTGAATGGATCGATAATGTATTTACCAAAGAACATTTTGTCGACGCATTTCGAGTGATTAATCATGAGGCGAATCAATATACGTGGTGGTCAAATCGCGGCGCAGCGTATGCAAAAAATGTGGGTTGGAGAATTGATTATCAAGTTATTTCTGATGGTTTAAAAAATAAAGTGCGTGCGGTGTCGATTTATAAGGATCAGAAATTTTCGGATCATGCGCCGTTGATAGTGGATTATGAGGGGTGATTTTTATCGCGCTTGCTAACGCAAGTGCTTCTAAACTATATCAGTAGTACCTACTCGCTGACAGTTTGAGCCAGTGATGTGGGTTAGAAGCGCTCGCGTGAGCGAGTGCGAAAGTGAGAAGAACAATAGTGGTACTTTCATCGCGCTTGCTAACGCAAGTGCTTCTAAGCTATCTCACTAGCGCGTACCTGCTGATAGTTTGAGCCAGTAATATAGTTTAGAAGCGCTCGCGTGAGCGAGTGCGAAAATGCGAAAACCTACTGATGAATATACGTTACAATTCCCGACAAAAACATTTGCACCGCAATGGTTGTTATCGCGCTTGCTAACGCAAGTGCCTCTAAGCTATCTCACTAGCGCGTACCTGCTGATAGTTTGAGCCAGTAATATAGTTTAGAAGCGCTCGCGTGAGCGAGTGCGAAAGTAACCTACTGATGAATATACGTTACAATTCCCGACAAAAACATTTGTACTGCGATGGTTGTTAAAATCATTCCCATCAATCGTTCAATCGCAATTAATCCGCGTGAACCCATTAATCGCATTAAATAACGCGCCATCAACATCACTACTAAAAAAACAGCGGAACAAATGGCTACGGCGGAAAATAATAATGTCATCTGCTGCGGCGCGCGCGTCACAAATAACATGACAACGGCGATCGCCGAGGGGCCCGCAGTTAATGGCACAGCAAGCGGTACAATGTAAGGTTCTTCAATATCAGGATCAATAGAGTCTGTTGCTGCGGCAGGAAAAATCATACGAATGGAAATTAAAAATAAAATCATGCTGCCGGCGATACTTAATGCAGACGTTGTGATATTTAAACCGCGCATGATGTATTGGCCGAAAAATAAAAATATCGACAGGATAATAAATGCGATAAAAGTTTCGCGGATGATGATTTTTCGTTGGGTTTTGAAGTCGTAGTTTTTTAGAATCGTTAAAAATAAGGGGATATTGCCGAGCGGGTCCATGACTAGGATTAAAGTGATTGTGGCGGTGTAGAGCGTCATTTAAAATCCCCCCGATTCGCTGCGCGAACCGACCCCCCTTGAAAAAAAGGGGGTTAAGAATTTAGTGGTTTATTACAGCATCCACTAAAGCAGCGACATTTTCAACAGGGGTGTCTTTTGAGATGCCATGGCCTAGGTTAAATACAAAGCCCGTATCGCCATGATAAACGGCTAAAATATCTTTTACTGCCGTTTGCACTTTTTCAGGGGTTGATAAAAGTATGCAAGGATCCAAATTACCTTGGAGCGCAACACGATCGCCAACTTGTTTTTTTGCGGTTGCCAAATCCATGGTCCAGTCTAATCCGACTGCATCACAACCACTGTTTGCAATATCTTCTAAATATAATCCGCAGCCTTTGCTGAAAAAAATAAGTGGGATTTTTTTGTCGTTATGATGTCGTATTATTTTTTCGCCAATTTGTTTCATGTAATTGAGTGAAAACAAATGGTAGTCTTTAGGCGACAGCACACCACCCCAACTATCAAATACCATTACAACATCCGCGCCTGCCATGATTTGCGCATTTAAATAGTCAATGGTCACATCGGTTATTTTTTGCAGTAATTCATGCAATATTTGGGGATCGCGAAATAACATTGCTTTTATTTTTTCAAATGTTTTGCTCGATTGTCCTTCGACCATATACGTTGCAACTGTCCATGGGCTTCCAGCAAAACCAATTAATGGGATTTTTTGATGCAATTCTTTTTTGGTTAATGTGATCGCCTGCATCACATAATTTAATTTTTCCAATGCATGCGTTGTATTTAATGCGTCAATCATTTTTTTAGTGATAACAGGATTAGGTGCAACAGGTCCTCGACCTTCATCCATTTTAATGTCACATCCCATCGCAATCGGTACAGTTAAAATATCACTGAAAATAATGGCGGCATCGAGTGCAAATCGATTAATAGGCTGTAATGTCACTTCGCAGGCCAATTCAGGCGTTTGGCAAAAAGTGAAAAAATCTTTGACCTGCGATCTCAATGCGCGATATTCCGGCAAATAACGCCCGGCTTGTCGCATGAGCCATACGGGTGTGCGATCAATAGACTCACGTAACAATGCTTTGATGAAACGATCGTTTTTTAACATATTAATGAATACTCAAACATTTTTTTAATAATGACTTCACTGCATCAGCATCTTTTTTTGATAAATGACCGACAGACTTTTCAACTAATCGCAAATCAATGGTGAAAATTTTTTGACGAATAATAACTTCTTGTGACAAACCAGTACTTTCTAAATCTGTCACTAAAAAATCACCAAACCATTCGCTATGTTTTGCTGAGGTAATCATGAGCAACGACGCATGCCCCGTTTCTTTTTGAAATTGCTTAGTACTTATCACCACGGCGGGACGCTTTTTACTTTTTGTTTTATCTGTAAAAGGAAACGGGATAGAAACAATACCAAAAGGTTCATAGATCATGAAAAGCCTCATCATCTTCTGTAGAATTCCATTCTGATAGCGTTGACTCCAGCGCCTGATGATAAGCCAAGTCAAATGGCTGAATTTTAACGATGTAGATCTTGTCTTTCATAAATTCAAATCCAATTTTATCACCCGCCTGTAAATGCAATTGCTTGCGCACTTCAGAAGGAATGGTTGCTTGATATTTTGCTGTCAATGTAGAAATCACCATAATGTAATACCTGTATTACTGTAATGTATTAATACTATAGTACAGGTTCACTTTTTGTCAAATTTTGATAGACTGCGCCTATGAGAAAAGATATTTCCCTTAAGCCTTACAATACATTTGGCATCGATGTGACAGCGCGTTATTTTACGACTGTTAATTCAATTACCGCATTGCAAGCCATTCTAGCTGATGACCAGTGGAAAACAATACCGTGTTTTATTCTCGGCGGTGGCAGCAATATTTTATTCACACAAGATTTTCCAGGGTTGGTGATTCACAATGAAATTATGGGGATTGAATGTGTCGGCGATGATGAAAATCATGTCACCTTAAAAATTGGTGCGGGTGAAAATTGGCATGCGTTTGTTTTGTATTGTATTAAAAATAATTATGCGGGTGTGGAAAATTTATCGTTAATTCCCGGCACAGTGGGCGCGGCGCCTATTCAAAATATCGGTGCGTATGGTGTTGAACTAAAAGATGTATTGCATGAAGTGCATGCGGTCTCAACAGACGGTCATAACACGGCGCACATATTTACCAACAGCGACTGCGCATTCGGCTATCGCGATAGCATCTTCAAACACGCATTAAAAAATAAAACGGTGATAACACACGTTGTTTTGCGCTTAAATAAAAAGCCTATTTTTCACGTAGAATATGGCGCTATTGCTGAAAGAATAAAAGGTCGACCGTTGTCTATTAAAACCATCAGCGATGTCATCATTCAAATTCGACAAGAAAAATTACCAGATCCGAAGGACATTGGTAACGCTGGTAGTTTTTTTAAAAATCCGATTGTGACAGAAAAAATATTTTTACGCTTACAAGAAAAATATCCGAAAATGCCGCATTTTCCAGAGCCAAATGCGCATGTCAAAATTCCGTCGGCGTGGTTAATTGAGCAGTGTGGTTTTAAAGGTAAACGATTTGGGAATGTCGGCGTTCATGCGGATCAAGCGTTGGTGATTGTGAATTACGGTGGCGGGACAGGTTTGGAGATTAAAAAATTAAGTGAGGATATTACGCAATCGGTTTTGGAGAAATTTGGTATCCAATTGATGACGGAGGTGAATATTCTATGAATAATCAGCACAGCACGGACGAATCTTCATACAATCTTGTGTCTGCTAACAATTTTATTTTTATTTCAAAAGTAGCGCACAAAATTTTCAGCTTGCTATCGATCGTAACTCATATTTTGCTGTGGATAGATCCTGCACATCTTGTCAGTTATGATGACACCTCATTGACAAAAGAACAAAAACTGAATATCAATCTTATCGAATATTGTGCAGGCATCGCCTTATTTTTTCTATCGCTCGCAGGACTTTATGCGGCATTAAGCGCATGTGGTTTTAATATTAACATTAAAGAATTTCTCTCACAAAAAAGAAGCGACTATCCCAATACAGGCCCAGGTATACAAGCGCCTGTTGCGGCGCATATGGATACGATGAAAAACACGCTTGCGCTTGCACTTGAAATTCCAAACCCAGCGCATATTAAATTGACCTATGCTGATGCAGTATACAGCGCATATGTGCCATACAAATTTTTTTGCTGCCAGGATCGTGAAATTGTATTTTCTCATTATTTTGTATTTCACAAATACAGAAAAAATCCACACCAACCAATGAACCTTCAATATTTATATGACGAGCAGAATCTACAAACCGCACGATTCACGCGCGGCGTGGAAATCACCATGGCACATGAATTAGCCCACATTAAAAAACATGGTCATTTGTATCAAGTCTACCCTACTTTTTTATATGTGCTCAATCTACTCAACACACTCTTCTATTTAGGTTTACAAAGCGGCAAAATCATCGCCTTTGAATCGATCATGGGAATGTTTGACCCTCAAATTATTGGTTTGATGGCATCCAGTGCTGTCATAGGTGTCAGCAATTTGATTGCCTGTTTTCATCATACGCGCACTATGGAAATGGAAGCCGATATGACCGGCCTACTTGACATTAAACATGACGAAGTACGTTATTGCGCTGAACAATATTATTTTAACCACTCCCAACAAAATAGTACTGTTTCCGACAACCCGTCATCATTTTTTTCTTGTTGTTTAGGCCGTAATCTATTCGATACACATCCGCCCGATGAAATGAGAGCGGCATACGTAGAAGCAGCAAGGTTGCAGCATTATCCGGTATTAATTGCACCAACAGAACCTACTGCTGTCATTTGAAGCAACAATAGTGTGAATTCTCGTAACCATTCCAAATTTTATGCGCATTGCAAGGCTTGTGTAGAGACGCGATTTATCGCGTCTCAAATATAAGCATAACCGTGACGTTAATCGCGGATTTGAGACGCGATAAATCGCGTCTCTACGAAAAACTGTGAATTACCTGAAAAACGGAACTGATACATGAATTCTGTATTAATATTGAACAAAATTTTGCTAAAATCAAAGTAAGGTTATTTCATCGCAGTGACAGGAGGTTGTATGCCCGTGATTGATGGTGTTAATTATGTAATCGATTTTGCTGCTAAAACTACTATTAATCATGTGGTTAGCTCTGCTTTAAAAGCAGGCGTGAACGCGATCTTGGTTCCTACGCAAATGTTGCTTGCTGTTGGCACCGCTGCTGCAACTGCTATAACAACCTATCTTATCATGACCACCGCTAAGCTGGCGCTCGCCGGGATGGTTTACGTGGGTTCGGAAGTGTATAACGGCGTCACCTACTTTCTCTATCGTCCTGACGCGGAAAAACCAAAATCAGAAGAGTGGGATGATGCGGATGTTGCGCTTTGCGATCCACCGTCAAAAAGAAGCTTGGAGTTTTGAGTTTTTTTAATTCATAGGTTCAACAGAATCTACAATAGCGCTTTTAAAAAATACCCGGTGTGCGATCGTGCGCATTTTGCAACTGTTTCTGGTGTGCCAGCAACAAGCACTTCACCACCACCATCACCGCCTTCAGGTCCAATATCAATAATCCAGTCGGCAACTTTGATCACATCTAAATTATGCTCGATGACAACAACAGTATTGCCATGATCGCGTAAACGAATCAATACTTTGAGTAATTGCGCAATGTCATGAAAATGCAAACCGGTGGTGGGTTCATCTAAAATGTATAATGTGTTGCCGGTATCGCGACGGGATAATTCTTTCGCTAATTTGATGCGTTGCGCTTCACCGCCCGATAATGTGGTGGCGCTTTGTCCGAGCGCGATATAAGACAGACCCACATCAATTAAAGTCTGTAATTTACGGTGAATAATCGGTACGGGTTTAAAAAATTCGTAGGCTTCTTCAATCGTCATTTGCAAGACGTCATAAATATTTTTGCCTTTGTATTTAATATCTAATGTTTCGCGATTGTAACGCTTACCAGCACATGTGTCGCAAATCACATACACGTCTGCGAGAAAATGCATTTCTACTTTAATTAATCCATCGCCTTCGCATGCTTCGCATCGACCGCCAGAGACATTAAAACTAAATCGTCCGGGTGAATATCCGCGTGCGCGCGATTCTTGCGTGGCTGCAAATAATTCACGAATGGGCGTGAAAATGCCGGTATACGTAGCGGGATTTGAACGGGGTGTGCGACCGATGGGGCTTTGATCAATGTCGACTACTTTGTCGCATTTTTCTAGGCCTTCAATATCATCATGTTCGCCCACATCATGCAGGCCCGCTTTATTTAATTTGTGCGCAGCGATAGGAAATAATGTGTCGTTAATTAAGCTGGATTTTCCAGAGCCTGAAACGCCAGTGACACACGTTAATAATCCCAATGGAATATCGACGGTGACATTTTTTAAATTATGGCAACGTGCGCCAATAATTTTGATCACAGGGCGACAGGTGTTTTCTACACGTTTTTTAGGGATTTCGATGCGTAATGCACCTGATAAATATTTTCCTGTGATGGAACGTTCGGATTTTTTAATATCATCGGGTGTGCCCGCTGCGATAATTTCACCGCCATGAACGCCAGCGCCGGGTCCCACATCAATCACATAATCCGCGGATAAAATCGCATCTTCATCGTGCTCTACCACAATAACCGTGTTTCCCAAATCTCTTAAATACGTTAATGTTTTTAATAAGCGCGCATTGTCACGTTGGTGCAAACCAATGGATGGCTCATCTAAAATATACATGACACCGACTAATCCAGAGCCAATTTGACTGGCCAAACGAATGCGTTGCGCTTCGCCGCCGGATAAGGTTTCTGCGGAGCGATGCAGTGTTAAATAATTTAATCCCACATCTAATAAAAATCCCAAGCGCGCATTTACTTCTTTTAAAATTTTATCGGCGATTTCTTTTTTATTGCCGATTAATTTTAATTGTGTAAAAAATTGATGCGCATTTGTAATAGACATTGCTGTAATTTCTGGCAATGATTTTTCATCGATAAATACATTGCGTGCTGATTCACATAAACGCGTGCCTAAACAAACACTGCATGGCGCTTGCGTTAAATATTTTGATAATTCATCACGTACGGCTTGTGATTCACTTTCTTGATAACGACGTTTTAAGTTCGGTAAAATACCTTCGAACGCATGTGTGCGTGATACCTTTACACCTTTGTGTGTCACAAATGTAAAATCAATTTCTTCATCATTACTGCCGTTTAAAATAATATTTTGAATTTTTTTGGATAATTTCTCAAACGGTTTTTCCAAATCAAAATGAAAATGCTTTGCCAGTGCTTCGAGCATTTGATAGTAATGATAATTGCGGCGATCCCATCCATTAATCGCGCCTTGCGATAATGATAAAGATGCGTTTTGCACTATTTTTGCAGAGTCAAATGATTGCTCGATACCTAAGCCATCGCAAGTAGCACAAGCACCCATGGGGCTATTAAAAGAAAACAAGCGCGGCTCTAATTCGTTGAGGCTGTAACCACATTCGGGGCAGGCGAATTTGGAAGAGAAAATGGTGGGCGTTGAAGGTGCGGAAATAAGAGAAATAGAGGCTAATCCATCGGCAAGACGCAAAGCAGTTTCAAAAGATTCTGCGAGACGTTGTTGTATATCCGTGCGTACTTTCACGCGATCAACAATGACTTCGATGGTGTGTTTTTTTCGTAAATCCAATTTGGTGACTTCATCCAATTCTTTGATGTCGCCATCAATGCGCGCGCGTATAAATCCTTGTTGTTTTAATTCTTTAAATAATTCAACAAATTCACCTTTGCGATCACGAACAACGGGCGCTAATAACATCACCGCAGTACCTTCAGGCAAAGCCAAAACAGCGTCAACCATGTGAGACACACTTTGCGCGCTCAATAAATGTTTGTGCTTCGGACAACAAGGGCTGCCGACACGTGCGTATAATAATCGTAAATAATCGTATATTTCTGTGATAGTACCCACAGTTGAGCGTGGATTATGCGATGCAGATTTTTGCTCGATGGAAATAGCGGGTGATAATCCTTCAATAGTGTCGACTTCAGGTTTATCCATCACGGATAAAAATTGACGCGCATACGATGATAATGATTCAACGTAACGGCGTTGCCCTTCTGCATATAATGTGTCGAATGCGAGCGATGATTTTCCGGAACCAGATAAGCCGGTAATTACTACTAATTGATCGCGTGGAATATCGACGTTCACGTTTTTTAAATTATGAGTGCGCACGCCGCGCATGGTGATTTTTTTTTGCATTATGCTTATACTCACGCAACAAAAGACGCGATGAATTACGTCTCTACAATATTTTTAACTAATGCATTATAAACAGTTTTACTCGGAGAAACGATTGAATTCGAACCAGACCAAATCCGCGCTAATGGCACTTTGTAGCATAATGTCCATTCGTATGTTGGGATTATTTATGATTTTGCCTGTTTTTTCGGCAACTGCGCAGCATATGCTTGGCGCAAATCTAACACTCATTGGCGTGACATTGGGTATTTATGGTTTAACACAAGCATTATTCCAAATTCCGTTTGGCATGTTGTCTGATCGCGTTGGTCGAAAACCCGTTATTTTCGCGGGATTATGCTTGTTTTTTATCGGCAGCATCATTGCAGCATTATCACATTCAATTTATTTTTTATTATTAGGACGCGCACTGCAAGGCATGGGCGCAATCGGCAGCACGGTGCTGGCATTATTAGCAGATCTCACACGCGATGAATCACGCAGCAAGGCAATGGCTTTTATGGGATTATCGATTGGGTTTGCATTTACAATTGCAATGATTGCAGGCCCTATTGTGAATCATTGGTTTCACTTGTCAGGGATTTTTTGGATAACAGCAATGCTTGCTATGATTGGCGCGGCTTTATTATTCACGATTCCTGCACCGCCAAAACCATTTAAAAAAACAGGTGCGAGTTTTTTGACAATATTAAAAAATAGGGAATTGCTGCGATTGGATGCGGGCATATTTTCATTGCATGCGATTTTAACCGCTATTTTTATCGCAATTCCTATCATTTTTACTTCTAAAATGCATTTGTCTTCATTTCAGCAAATCAGTGTCTATTTATGTGTTTTATTGCTTTCTTTTGCATTTGCTTTGCCGTTTATCATTATCGCAGAAAAAAAACGGAAGATGAAACCGGTTTTTATTGCGTCCATTGTTGCCATTTTAATGGTGCAAATCGGATTGTATTATTTTCACTTACACATTTTTACCACGCTATTTTTATTATTTATTTTCTTTATTGCATTTACCGTGTTGGAAGCAACGCTGCCTTCACTCGTTTCTAAGATTGCACCGATTCAAAATAAAGGTGCTGCGATGGGCGTTTATTCTTCTTCGCAATTTTTTGGTATTTTTGTAGGGGGCAGTGTCGGCGGATTTATTTTATCGCATGCGGATTTATCGGGTGTATTTGCATTTTGTGCCTTTATTTCGCTGATTTGGTTGGTTGTTGCATTTTCAATGAAAAAGCCGGCATATTTATCAACGCTGGTTTTTCCTGTTGATGTGGTTGCACAACATGATTATCAGCGATTAATGACATTGCCCGGTGTTTCTGAAATCGCTGTAGTGTCAATGGAAAGTTTGTTATATGTGAAAATCGATAAAGAAAAAATCTCCGAATACGAATTGCGCAATGCGATTGGAGAGGGTAATCTGTCTATCGAATAGCGTGAGACGCGATGAATCGCGTCTCTACAAACCCCGGGAGACAATCATGGCACGCGGTATTAATAAAGTAATTTTAATCGGTAATTTAGGTGCTGATCCAGAAGCACGTTATATGACGAACGGTAATGCTGTCGTAACAGTAAATGTTGCAACGAGTACATCTTGGAAAGACAAGCAAACCGGTGAAACACAAGAACGCACTGAATGGCATCGTGTTGTTTTCTTTAATCGCTTGGCAGAAATTGTGAATGAGTATTTACGCAAAGGCTCGAAAGTTTACATCGAAGGTTCACTTCGCACACGTAAATGGACAGACACGAAAAATAACAACGTTGAAAAATATACCACGGAAATTATTGCGGATGAGATGCAAATGTTAGATGGTCGTGGTGCGGCATCGCAAGAAGGTCAATCGGACAATAATTATCGTGAAAAATCAAGCAACACATCGAGCAGCAAACCAGCGATGCCGGCAACGCATGCGCCGACGGCTGATTTTGATGATGATATTCCGTTTTAAGAAATCTATAGGTAAGGCTTAATTTATAGTGACGTATGCGGCGGCAGAGGCAGGTGTTGTGTCTTCTTCTGCTGTTTTTGCTGTTAATCTAAGGCAAAGACGGGCGAGTTCTTTTCCTGCAAAATTAGATATGGAATACGCTCCATAAAGCCCAGCAGATGAATATAGTGGATATCTTGAACTTGATACCATGGAGTCACTTCCTCCCGCTGCGCCTGCTGCACAAAATCCACTGGTCATGATAGCAGACAATGCACGAATGCTATCATCGGGGTTTGTTGATTGCATCAACCTTTGAAGCGCATATAATGCAACCAAAATTTCTCCACCACCAAAAGCAGCATCGCTCACGGCTGATGAAAGTGGTTCTTTTTCAGTTGTTTCTGTAATAATTGAATAGGTCGCCCAAGCTGTTGCTAGAAACAAACCCAGCGAATGATAGTAGAAATTACTATATGCTTTGAGTTTATTTGCAATCGTTGGATTTTCGCGCATTTCTGCAAAGTAATCAGGAGAAATCAGTAGTGCAAACACAATATTTAAGCCATTCCAAACGGGTGTCATTATCAACCCGCATAGTATTTCAAACCACGATAGATTCACCACGCCCGTAAAAACATTGAGTCCGCCATTTGTAAAACAAGAAAACAAAGCGAGCATGAAAAAGAGAGGAGACAAATACTTTTGAGCTTTACTTGTGAGATCTAAGAGTTCTTGTCGATTAAAAGAAATGTTGAAGGAATCAACTAAAAAGGTTTTAAGTGCAGTTAGCGTATTTCTTAAAATATCAAAACCCACAAAAGTGAGCGCTTCCTGCGGCAATACTTGCGGCACTATCAGAGTAGTTGCTTCTGTTGCAGTTCCTTCTGCACCTTCTGCTCCCGTTACGCCATGAGGCATTTTAAACCCCTTCATTCAAGATAAGTAGTCTTGGATAAGTATTATACCGAGGGAGAATTAAGGTTTTCTGAAAACGCGCACCCTGCTGGGTGCGCTAATGCTTTGGATTTTTGAAGAATTTTTTGATGTATAAACAGATAGTTAACCAAGTGTAAAATTAAGCATTTTTTTCTTGTGGGTTTTGACGGTCAACAATTTCTACATATGCCATTAAAGCATTGTCACCTGTTCGAAAACCAGATTTCATCAAACGCAAATAACCACCGGGGCGTTTTGCATGACGAGGTGCGATTTGCGTAAATAAACGTGCAACGGCTGCTTTATCGCGCAATCTTGAAAATGCCAAACGACGATTTGCAACGGAGTCTGTTTTTGCGAGCGTAATTAAAGGTTCAACGTAGCGACGCAATTCTTTTGCTTTTACTAAAGTAGTTTGGATCAACTCTAACTTCAACAAACTCGCTGACATATTACGAAACATCGCTTTGCGATGACTCGTGTTACGATTTAGTTTTTTTCCACTTTTACGATGATGCATGATGTTCTCTCAACTTATACGCCCTTGTTATGGTCACTTCGTTCCCTGCACGCGGGCTTCTGATTAATGTTTATTTGTTCACTACGCTCACACTTTATTTATCTTCGGGTGGCCATGGTTCGATCATCATGCCTAATGACAATCCACGTTGAGCCAATACACTTTTAATTTCGAGCAATGATTTTTTGCCTAAATTGGGCGTTTTTAAAAGATCATACTCGGATCGTTGCACGAGATCACCGATGTAATAGATATTTTCAGCCTTTAAGCAATTTGCTGCGCGGACTGTTAACTCTAAATCATCTACGGGGCGTAATAATAATGGATCAACCTGATTTTTATGTTGTCTTGGTCTCGTTTCGATTTCATGCTGTAAATCAACAAATGATGATAATTGTTGTTGTAAAATAGCAGCAGCATAACGAATCGCTTCTTCAGGGTCCAATGTACCATTAGTTTCTAAATCAATAATCAACTTATCCATGTCTGTACGATTTTCAACACGCGCGTTTTCAACTGAATAAGCAACGCGTTTTACAGGAGAAAAAGAAGCGTCTAAAACCAATACACCAATAGGACGAGTGTTTTGATATGCCAGTTCACGAACAGATGCTGGCTGATAACCGCGGCCTAACGACACCTTTAAATTCAAATTAATTTCACCCTCTTGTGTCAAATGTGCAATCACATGATCAGGATTAACAATTTCAACGCCATTTTCAGGAGTGATGTCAGCGGCTGTCACTGGACCTTGTCCTTTTTTATGCAGCTTTAACATAATTTCACTGATATTATCCAGGCGTATCGATAGTCCTTTCAAATTCAAGAGAATATCTACAACATCTTCACGCACACCAGGCAACGTGCTGTATTCGTGCAATACGTGGTCCATTTGAACTTCTACTATCGCAGCCCCTGGCATAGACGATAATAAAATACGACGCAATGCATTACCTAATGTATGACCAAAACCACGTTCGAAGGGTTCAAGCACAATTTTGTGATGCGTCGGTGTGATGTTTTGTACTTGAATTGCATTTGGTGTTAAAAATGTTTTGTAAATGTCTTGCATTTCTGACCTCTTAGTTTCATAAATTCGCAATGAGAAGAGACGCGATAAATCGCGTCTCTACGAATTATTTAGAATACAATTCAACAACCAAACTTACTTTAAATTCCGGTGGCAACTGATCCAAATCTGGAAGCGATTTGTAAACACCTGATAATGCTTTTGCATCAACATCAACCCACGAAATTTGTTCACGATTCTGAGCCAAATCAACAGCCGCAGTAATACGTAATTGTTTTTTTGCCTTATCACGAACAGAGACAACATCACCTGGCTTTACAGAATAAGAAGCAATATTTACAACATGGCCATTGACCAAAATAGACTTATGAGAAACCAATTGTCTTGCTTCAGCACGCGTAACTGCATAACCCATACGATAAACAACATTGTCTAAACGCGATTCAAGTAAACGCAACAAATTTTCACCTGTTGAGCCTTTAATACGTTCCGCTTCTTTGTAATACAAGCGAAACTTTTTTTCCATGACGCCATAATATCGACGGATCAATTGCTTCATACGTAACTGGGTTGCATAATCGGTTACGCGTCCACGACGTTGCCAGTGCTGACCAGGCGTACGATCAAATTTACATTTAGTATCGATATCACGAATACCGCTCTTCAAACCTAAATCAGTTTTTTCGCGTCTTGCAAGACGACATTTTGGTCCTAAGTATTTTGCCATGTTTTAATAACCTTAAATGTTTTAACTACGCCCTTGTTACGGTCACTTCGTTCCCTGCACGCGGGCACAGCTTTTATCTTAAACTCTACGTTTTTTGCGTGGACGACAACCGTTATGTGGAAGACAGGTTGTGTCTACTAAACGGATAATTTCCAAACCTGAATTACGCAACGCACGAACCGCAGAATCTCTTCCTGCGCCCGGACCACTTACATTGATCACTACACGTCGTAATGAAAATTCATCGATTGCTTTTTTTGCAACTGTTTCAGCAGCTAATTGAGCAGCAAAAGGCGTTCCTTTACGTGACCCTTTGAAACCTGAACGTCCTGCAGAACCTTGGCACAAAACATCACCTGATGGCGTGCTAATTGAAACCATTGTGTTGTTAAATGTTGCTTGAATATGCGCAACACCTTCGGAGATTTTGCGTTTGGCTTTTTTCTTAACCGCTGTTGGTGCTGCTGCTGTTGTAGCTCCTACTGGTGTTACTGCTGCTTCTGTTGCCATTTTTCACCTTAGTTTTATGTCTTTTCTTGTGCTGAGAGCCCTGCGCCCTTGCTTGATTCGCGTTAGAAGACACAATAATTACGGTCTTCAGAGGCGCGAATCTACGCGCGGGCTTCTGTTGCTCGTTCTTATTGCGAACGAATCGCTTTACGTTTACCCTTTCTTGTACGTGCGTTAGTGCGCGTGCGTTGTCCACGTACAGGCAATCCTTTACGATGACGAATGCCGACGTAGCACCCTAAGTCCATTTTGCGTTTAACGTGCATAGAAACTTCACGGCGCAAATCACCTTCAACAATGAATTTTGCGACTTCGTTACGCAACAAATCTAATTCGGCTTCAGATAAAGTGCTTACTTTTGCTGCGGGATTTACATTTGCCGCCTCACAAATTTTTTCTGCACGTGTTATACCAATACCATAAATTGACTGTAATCCAATTTTAATATGCTTCTGAGCTGGGATATTTACACCAGCGATACGAGCAACCGCCATACTTTATAACTCCAGATTTTGACTAGGCAGAATAGCGCGCCTAGATTACCGTTCACACTCAATAATTGCAAGCAAAACTCAAAAAATATTCTTAAAACAAGGTATTAACCTTGACGTTGTTTATGTCTGCTATCTTTGCAAATTACACGTACAACACCGCTGCGACGTACAATTTTACAATTGCGACAAATTTTCTTTATAGATGCTCTTACTTTCATAAATACCTCTGTATAAATTTCGCTTGCTACCGAATTAATCCCAACTTCGATCCTTTACTTTTCGACTTCTTCATCAATGACTCATATTGATGACTCATTAGATGAGCTTGAACTTGTGCCATAAAATCCATCAACACAACAACGACGATCAGCAAAGAAGTTCCGCCGAAGTAAAAAGGTACATTCCATGCAATAATTAAAAACTGTGGTAGTAAAGCAACTAATGCTAAGTAGATAGATCCAACTAACGTTAAACGCGTCATGATAGTGTCAATATAATTTGCTGTTTGTTCACCGGGTCGAATGCCAGGAATAAAAGCGCCTTGTTGTTTCAAATTATCAGCCGTTTCTTTAGGATTAAAGACCAAAGCAGTATAAAAAAAGCTGAAAAAAATCACGGCGAATGCAAAAACAATCATATAGGCAGGCTGTCCAAAAGATAGAGCGAGTGAAAAGGCATTCAGCCATGCAAAACCTTTTGCTGTGCCAATAAACTTTGCAATTGCACCAGGAAATAAAATAATACTTTGCGCAAAAATCGGCGGAATAACACCTGCCATATTAATTTTTAATGGTAAATGACTGGTTTGCGCAGCATACATTTTATTGCCTTGCTGTCTCTTTGCGTAATTAATCGTGATACGACGTTGTGCACGCTCAAAATAAACGACAACCAATGTTACCGCCGTCACAACAAGCACTAATAAAATAAGTGTAATGACTTGCATTTGACCTTGACGAACTTGATTCATTACTTCGCCAATCGCTAATGGAAAACGCGCGACAATACCTGAAAAAATAATCAAGGAAATTCCATTACCAACGCCACGCTCTGTCATTTGCTCACCGAGCCACATAATAAACATAGTTCCAGTAACCAATGTCACAATAGCTACAAAATAAAATACGAAATTAGGATTAATCGCGGTGTTACTATCCACCAACCATCGCGTAATAAAAAATGCCTGAATTAATGAAAGACCCAATGTTAAATAACGTGTGTATTGATTTACCTTTCGACGTCCCGCCTCACCTTCTTTTTTGATCTGTATGAGCTTTGGAGAAACTGTACTATACATTTGAACGATAATTGATGCAGATATATAGGGCATAATACCTAATGCAAAAATTGTCATTCGACTTAAAGCGCCGCCAGAAAACATGTTAAACATGCCAAGCAAACCGCCTTCATTTTGTTTAAACAGGTGAGCAACTGCGTCTGGATTTAAACCGGGAACTGGGATGTACGAACCGATACGAAAAACAATGATGCCAATCAAGACGAATAAAAGTCTTCGCTTTAGCTCACTCAATCCTCCGGATTGTAGACCTGCGCCTAATTTTGCAGTACTTCTCATTGAATCCCCAAAAATTGCTTGCTTATACCGCGATCATGCGCCCTTGCTTGATTCGCGTTATAAGACACGGTGTATACCGTCTTCACGGCGCGAATCTATGCGCGGGCCTCTGTAACGCTGCCACCAGCAGCTAGAATTGCTTTTTTGGCGCCCGCTGTTACTTTAATACCATTTAATTTAAATGGTTTTTTAATTTCGCCAGATGCAAAAACTTTTACAAAAAGAATGCCAGAGGTAATTAAATTTGCAGCTTTTAAAGTCTTTAAATCTACAACATCAGAAGTTAAATGATTTAATTCACTCAAGCGAATTTCAGCGGTAACCATAGCTTTTCTTGAATGGAAACCAAATTTAGGCAAACGGCGTTGCAGTGGCATTTGACCACCTTCAAAACCCACTTTGTGATATCCGCCTGCGCGAGCACGTTGACCTTTATGACCACGACCAGCAGTTTTACCCAAACCAGATCCGACGCCACGACCCAAACGTTTGGTATTATGTTTTGCGCCTAAGGCGGGTTTAATAGTATTTAATCGCATTACATTTCCTCAACTTTTAATAAATAAGCGACTTTATCGATCATTCCACGTATAGATTGGGTATTTTCCACGATAACTTCATCACGTATACGACGTAATCCAAGACCTTTCACACACGCTGCATGATTTTTTTTTCGACCAAACTTACTGAGCATTAAGGTTACTTTTAGTTTATCTTTTTTTGTCATTAGAGCTATCCCATCTTCGAAAGACGCGATTCATCGCGTCTCTACGATTATTTACCCAACATTTCTTGTACTGATTTTCCACGCTTTTTAGCAACTGCTTCTGGCGATAACATATTCGTCAAACCTTTTACGGTTGCGCGAACTACGTTAACAGGATTTGTTGAACCCACATTTTTTGCCAGTACGTTCTTAACGCCCATTACTTCAAACACCGCACGCATAGCACCACCCGCAATAACACCGGTACCTTCGCTGGCTGGCAACATTAATACTTTGCTTGCACCGTGACGTGAACGCACTTCGTGATACAGTGAAGTGCCGTTTAACTGGATATGAATCATGTTGCGTCTTGCAGATTCAGTTGCTTTTTGAATCGCAACAGGCACTTCTTTTGCCTTGCCTTGTCCAAAACCGATTCGACCTTGACCATCACCAACCACAACTAAAGCTGCAAAAGAGAATACACGTCCGCCTTTTACTACTTTAACTGTTCGTCTTACATTCACTAACTTATCAACAATACCATCCGTTTGTGTTTGGTCTGTTGCAACTTGAGCTGTCATATATGTTATTACCTATGTTTATATTCGCTTCGCAAAGACGCGATGAATCGCGTCTCTACTAAAATTCCAAACCACCTTCACGTGCCGCTTCTGCCAATGCTTTCACACGTCCGTGATAACGGTATCCAGAACGATCGAATGCACATTTTTTAATGCCTGCATCGATGCAACGTTTTGCTAACAAGGCACCTGTCATTTCAGCAGCCTTAGCATTGCCACAATGCTTACTTTTATCTTTAATTTCGTCATCTAAAGTTGAAGCAGACGCTAAAACAGTAGAGCCACAAGCTGTAAAAACTTGTGCGTAAATATTATTTGCAGAACGATATACGCTCAAGCGATTAACACCCAATCGACGTATGTTATGTCTTGTGCGACCAGCTCTGCGTATGCGTGAGGCTTGTTTATCTAGCGTAGTCATTATTTTTTCTTACCCTCTTTCAAAATGATTTGTTCATTTTCATAACGGATACCTTTACCTTTATAGGGTTCAGGTGGACGTACAGCGCGAATATTCGCAGCAACTTGACAAACCATATGCTTATCCGCACCTTTCAAAACAATTTCAGTATTGGTGGGACATTCAACTGTAATTCCTTTTGGCATTTGCATGATCAGCGGGTGAGATAAACCAACGGAGATATCTAACGCAGATCCTTGAACCTTAGCGCGATAACCGACACCAACCATTACTAATTTTTTAGTAAATCCTTCTGAAACACCTGAAACCATATTTTGAATAAGTGCGCGCATGGTTCCCGCTAACGTATCAGAATTATATTCATTATTAGCAGCTGCTACCTGAATATGACCGTCCGCCTGCACAACCTTAACTAATGCAGGTACAACTTCTTTTAACTCGCCCAATTTACCCTTCACTACAACATCTTGGCCTGCGATTTTGACATCCACACCTGAAGGAATTTTTATCGGATTTTTTGCAACTCTACTCACCATCAGAATTCTCCTAACTCACAAGACACAAAACTTCACCGCCTTGGCCAATTTTACGTGCGTTTTGTGCGGTCATAACACCATGGCTTGTTGAAACGATAGCAATACCTAACCCATTATCAACATCAGGTAAATCACCAGTGGATTGATATACGCGTAAGCCAGGACGACTTGCTCTTTGCAAACGTCTGATGACTGGCGCACCTTGAAAATATTTTAACTCAATCGTCATCCATGGATTTCCATCCATCTCAATTTCGGAAAAATCCAAAATATAACCTTCGTCTTTCAAAACTTTTGCAATTGCAATTTTTGATTTGGATTTAGGCATACCTACATTTTTTTTAGCGACAGCTTGAGCGTTTTTAATACGCACCAGCATGTCTGATATTGGATCTTGTAAACTCATGGTTAATTCTCGTTTTTTTATATTTTAGACGCGATAAATAGCGTCACTACTACCAGCTTGCTTTACGTAAGCCTGGCACATCACCACGCATTGCTGCTTCACGTAAATGAATACGGCACAAGCCAAAACGTTTTAACGTGCCTCTACTTCTTCCGCATTGTCTGCAACGATGACGTACGCGAATAGGGCTTTCATTACGACGGCGTTTTTGAAGCTTTTCAATAGCTTCATCGCGATTTTCCTCATCAATTCGTATCGTTTCTTTTAACGCATTTCGCGTTTTTTTCATACGTTCAGAAAGAATCATTCTTTCTTTATTGCGATTTTTAACGCTTGTTTTAGCCATATTTACCTAACACCTTAGATTATAATTATTTATTTTCTTTGTGGTTCACGCAGCTCCACATTAGGATCTCAATGGAAATCCAAATGCTTTTAATAGCGCGCGTGCTTGCACATCATCTTTTGCAGTTGTCGTGATTGTAATATCCAATCCACGTATTTTATCAATTTTATCGTATTGAATTTCTGGAAATACGATTTGTTCTTTAATACCCAAACTGTAATTTCCACGACCGTCAAATGATTTTGCATTAAAGCCACGGAAATCGCGTATACGTGGAATTGCAATAGAAATCAAACGTTCTAAAAATTCATACATCTTTTTGCGACGCAAAGTAACTTTGCATCCGATAGGGTAATTATCACGAATTTTAAAACCCGCAATAGATTTTTTGGATAACGTGATTACTGGTTTTTGACCAGCAATTTTGGTCATATCATCCACTGCAAAGTT
>JABDDR010000020.1:13974-23634 GCA_013287505.1 Gammaproteobacteria bacterium | reverse complement strand
TAATGCGATGCAAGCGGTGATATAAAACCATAATGGTGTGTGCGATAACATGATGGTGAGTGGCACTGCAGCGAGTGTGCCAATCGTTCCCGGGAAAATCGGAAATGTGCCTGTGCCAAATCCACAGGCGATAAAGTGAATGGGGTTGGTCCAGATAGAGTGGGGTGGGCGTTTTACGTTCTTTTGATATTTATTTAAATTCAACATTATTCTCCGTCAGAGAGAAATTAAACGTTATATCTCTCTGCGTGCATATCCCACATACAACTGCCTCGGACGATACAACGGATTATCTGAATCATTCATCATTTCAAACCAATGGCTCGCCCAACCCACCGTGCGTCCCAGTGCAAAAATAACGGTGAATAAATTCGCGGGGATACCGATCGCGCTTAAAGTAATACCCGAATAAAAATCCACATTAGGATAGAGTTTTTTCTCAATAAAGTAAGGATCTTCCAATGCAATTTTTTCAAGTTTCATCGCAAGTTTAAATAAAGGATCGTTTTGTTTATTTGTCGCTTCTAACACGTCATGACACGTTTGTTGCATGACTTTCGCTCGCGGATCATAACTTTTATATACGCGATGCCCAAAACCCATTAAACGAAACGGATCATTTTTATCTTTGGCTTTTGCAATGTATTTTTCAATCTGTGATTCATCGCCAATTTGTTTGAGCATGTTTAAACACGCTTCATTCGCACCACCATGTGCCGGCCCCCATAGTGCACTAATGCCTGCCGCAATGGCTGCAAATGGATGTGTACCTGTGGAACCGCTCATGCGCACCGTGGATGTTGATGCATTTTGTTCATGATCAGCATGCAATGTAAAAATACGATCCATCGCTTGAATTAAAACAGGATTAATTGCTTCATCGCCAAATAGCATATGTAAAAAGTTTTCAGCAAAGCCGAGATTTTTATCCGGTGCAATAAACGGTTTATTTTCGTTATGACGATAGGTCATCGCTGCAATCACCGGCATTTTTGCAATTAAGCGAATCACTGCATTTTCACGGTCTTCCAGTTTTTTTAAATTACATGCATTGCCTTTGCGCGTAGATAATCCGCCGATCACGCCAAGCAACATTCCCATCGGATGCGCATCTTGCGGAAATCCAGTGAAAAATGCTTTGGTAAAATCACACACCGGTGCCGCCGCTTGAATTTTTTCTTCAAATGATTTTTTTTCAGTATCGCTGGGTAACTCGCCATAAATTAATAAATAACAAACGTCGATATAATCGCATTTCGCTGCCAATTGATCGATCGAGTAACCGCGATACAGTAATACACCTTCATCGCCGTCAATATAAGTGATTTTGGATTCACAGGCTGCGGTTGCATAAAAACCAGGATCATAGGTGAAATATTTTTGTTTGCCCAATGTTCTGATGTCGATTACATCATTGCCCATCGTTGGCGCATAAATTGGAAAATCCGCTGATTGATTATCAACGATTAATTGAGCAGTTTTTTTTGATGGGTTTGGCATAGGTGGATCTCGTGCAGGTATGAAATGCGGTTATGGTATCCTAAATTCAGGAGTTAAATCTATATTTTAAAGTAGCTCAATGCAGCGAAGCGTTACTCATAAGTATACACTTCCGTGCAATTATCATTCGCCGTTTTGCTCATATCATAATTACCAAAAGAGCTATAGAGGCCATCACTATCGCGAATTGTTATTTGTCCACCTGGTCTGGGTTCGAATTCACAGCTGAGGTTCTCGCAACCCGAAGTGCCTTTGCGGTAGCAAAGACCGTCTGCACTGCAATAAGGGATGTCTGTCCACGTACAAAGCGCCTGGCTGGCGGTGCAGAATGCGAGTGCGATAAGGGAAGCGATAAGTGATTTTCTCACGGACATACTCCTACGCTGAGGGTGGTATGTACAAATATAGTACAAATTTAGAAAAAAAGGCTAGAATACGGTTATTCGTAACAGTTTGTTTTTCAAAAATAGTGCGGTTATAATTCCCCGAATTTTGATATTATAACGGCATACTCAAGATATATTTTAGTCTAAAATTTTATGGAAAATACAGTGAATACAACGAGACCTATCCACCTAGATTTAACGCGCATGAAATTCCCGCCTATGGCGATCGTGTCGATTCTACATCGCATTTCTGGCGTTTTATTATTTTTACTATTGCCGCTGGTGCTGTATTTATTGCATGCCGCATTGCATTCGCAAGACAGTTTTACGCAGTTGCAAGCATTCACCGCACTGTCGTCTGTGCGATTTTTCTTGTGGGTTTTGATTTGCGCGGCAGGCTTCCATCTTTTGGCAGGTATTCGTCACATGATTATGGACTGCGGATTAGCTGAACATTTAAAATCAGCGCGCGTCACGGCATATCTTATTTTCATGCTTGAAGTGATTGTTATGATTTTTGCAGGAGTTTGGTTATGGTAAACACCAATCATCGCGGGTTTTATGATTGGATCGTGCAGCGCGTCAGTGCTGTTTTGATCGGTATTTATGCGGTTTTTATCACCGCATTTTTTTTGATGCATTCTCCCATGAATTATACGGTGCTCAATGATTTATTTTCCCATCTCACCATGAAAATCGCGACTTTTGTCGTGTTAATCGCCATTTTATGGCACGCGTGGATTGGTTTGTGGACTGTTTTTACGGATTATGTGAAAAATGGCGCTGTGAGATTGTTGCTTGAAGTGGTGCTGATTGTGGTGTTGGTGAGTTATTTTGCGTGGTGTATGGCCGCGCTGGTGTGAGCATTTAAAAGAACCGTGAGTTTTTAATACATGAATACTTCAATAAGAACACAAGAATTCGACGCCGTCATCGTCGGTGCCGGCGGTGCCGGCATGCGCGCTGCATTACAATTGGCGCAAAGCAGTTACAAAGTCGCTGTGATTTCAAAAGTCTATCCCACCCGTTCGCACACTGTATCTGCACAAGGTGGTATTGCGGCAGCGCTCGGTAATGTCGTTCCTGATAAATGGCAATGGCATATGTATGACACCATTATGGGTTCGGATTGTTTGGCCGACCAAGATGCTGCGGAATATATGTGTGAACATGCGCCGGCATCCGTGATCGAATTGGAACATATGGGCTTGCCATTTTCACGCTTGGAAGACGGCAAAATTTATCAGCGCGCGTTTGGTGGTCATACACGTGATTTTGGGGGCGAACTTGCCAGACGCACATGCGCTGCCGCTGATCGCACGGGTCACGCCATGTTACATACGCTTTTCCAAAAAAATATTGAAGCCAAAACGCATTTTTTCAATGAATGGGTTGCGATGGATTTAATTCGTTCTAGTGATGACAGCATCGCAGGTGTCGTTGCGATGTGCATGGAAACAGGCGAAATCGTTTATTTTAAAGCACGTGCCGTAATATTGGCCACCGGTGGCGCTGGCCGTATTTTTGAAACAACAACAAATGCGTATACAAACACAGGTGATGGTATTGGTCTCGTCTTACGCGCAGGATTGCCTGTGCAAGACATGGAATTCTGGCAATTTCATCCCACCGGTTTAGCAGGTGTTGGCGCATTGATGACCGAAGGTTGTCGTGGCGAAGGTGGTTATTTGTTAAATGGTTTGGGCGAACGTTTTATGGAACGTTATTCCCCTCATTTAAAAGATTTAGATTGTCGTGATATCGTGTCGCGTTCCTCAATCATTGAAATTTTAGAAGGTCGTGGCGCTGGTCCCAACAAAGATTATGTATTATTAAAACTCGATCATTTGGGTGAAAAAGTGTTAAACGAGCGTTTGCCCGGTATTTTGGAATTATCACGTCAATTTTTAAATATCGATCCCGTAAAAGAACCCGTACCAGTTGTACCAACGTGTCATTATCAAATGGGCGGTATTCCAACGACGATCCATGGCCAAGTGGTTACACGTGAAAATGGCAAAGATAAAGTTGTGGAAGGTTTATTTGCTGCGGGTGAATGTGCTTGCGTATCGGTGCATGGTGCAAATCGTTTAGGTACAAATTCATTATTAGATTTAGTGGTGTTTGGTCGTGCTATTGGATTGCATTTGGAAAAAGAATTGAAAGAAGGATTGCCACATCGCGTGGAAAAAACAGGTGACATTGATCGCGCGTTATCACGCAATGCACGTTGGAATAATCCCGCCAACACCGAAGATCCTTATGAAATTCGCACACAAATGAAAAAAATTATGCAAAATAATTTTGGTGTGTTTCGTGATGCGGAACATATGGAAAAAGGTTTGCAGGAATTACGCGTATTAAGCGAACGTTTGAAAAAAGCAAAACTCTCTGATCACAGTCAGGCATTTAATACAACGCGTATTGAAATGTTTGAATTAGATAATTTAATGGAAACTGCAATTGCAACTGCTGTACTTGCATTAAAACGCACTGAAAGTCGCGGTGCGCATTCGCGTTATGATTATCCTGAACGTGATGATAAAAATTGGTTGAAACATTCAGTGTATTTTCCCAACGGCGACATTGATTTTCGCCCTGTAAATATGAAGCCGAAGCATATGGACCCAATTCCTTTGAAATTGCGAGATTAAACATGACAGTATCCCGAGTAATGACTTTTTCGATTTATCGCTTCGATCCCGCAGTCGACAAAAAGCCGCGCATGCAAGAGTATCAACTGGATATCGAAACGATCAAAGGCAAGATGTTATTAAATGCATTAGAGGCCATTAAAGAAAAAAATCCCGATATCAGTTTTCGTCGTTCGTGTGGTGAAGGCGTATGTGGTTCCGATGGATTAAATATCAATGGCACGAATGGATTAGCATGCATTACGCGATTACATGATTTGCCATTGAAAGTGGTGTTGATGCCATTGCCTGGTTTTCCCGTGATTCGAGATTTGATTGTTGATATGGAACCGTTTTTCGATCAATACAAACGTGTGCAACCTTATTTGCAAAACACCGGTAAAGTGCCTGAAAAAGAGCGTTTACAATCACCGGCAGAGCGCGCAAAACTCGATGGATTATACGAATGTATTTTATGCGCGTGTTGCACATCATCATGTCCTTCCTATTGGTGGAATCCCGATAAATTTGTGGGCCCTGCAGGTTTATTAAATGCGTATCGATTCGTGGCAGACAGTCGCGATAATCAAACGAAAAAACGATTGGATAATTTACAAGATCCGTTCAGTGTATTTCGTTGCCGCACAATTATGAATTGCGCGAGCGTATGTCCCAAAGGTTTAAATCCCACGGAAGCGATTCGTAAACTACGGACGGAAATGATAACAGAAGCTCGCGCGTAGAGACGTCGATTTATCGCGTCTCTCAGTACGAATCAAGCAAATGAGTTTTTATTATGACAATCTCCATGAATGAATTCCAAAAGAATTCTTATTTATCCGCCGAAAGCGCTGGTTACATCGAAGCACTGTACGAAGTCTATTTGGAAAATCCCGCCCAGGTGAGTGATCATTGGCGAGATTATTTTTCCTCGATGCCAAAAGACACCGCAGAAATTTCACACGCAGATATTCGCGATGCATTACGCTCTACTGCATCACAACCCAAAACAATCGCACAAAATACAACAGCACAATCACCTTTAAAACAATCCGCCGTCGATGCATTAATTGCAGCCTATCGTCGTTACGGTCATCTGGATGCAAAAATAGATCCACTGAATGGACCTATTACGCCAGACGTGCGTTTGCAATTATCGCACCATGGATTAACAAAATCTGATCTTCAAGAAACGTTTGATGCGCGAAAATTATTTCCCAATAATGGCACCGCTACATTACAAAAGATTTTATCGACATTGCAAAGTTATTATTGCGATTCCATAGGTATCGAATACACACGCATTATTAATGAAATTGAACGCGAATGGTTGCGCGATTATATCGAAAATAAAATTCCTGCGATGGTATTTTCCATCGATGATAAAAAAAGAATTCTTGAAAAATTAACGCAAGCGGAAGGACTCGAAAAATATTTAGATACGAAATATCCCGGACAAAAACGTTTTTCAATTGAAGGCGCAGACGCCTTAATTCCCATGATGGATTTTTTAACGCAAGATGCGCGTTCGCAAAATGTGCGTGAATGTGTGATTGGTATGGCGCATCGCGGACGTTTAAATGTGTTATTAAATATCATGGGAAAAGCGCCCTCTGATTTATTTAAAGAATTTGACGGCAAAAAAGATTATGGCGATACAACAGGTGATGTGAAATATCACAATGGATTTTCCAGTGATGTGCAAACACCGCATGGTGCGATACATTTATCACTTGGATTTAATCCATCTCATTTAGAATTTATTAATACCGTTGTGATGGGCTCGGTTCGTGCGAGACAAGAGCGAAATAAAGATAAATCCATTAACAAAAAAGAATATGCATTTCCGATTTTAATTCACGGCGATGCGGCATTTGCAGGTCAAGGTATTGTCATGGAAACATTGGCAATGTCGCAAACGCGTGCATACACCGTCGGTGGAACAGTGCATTTGATTGTGAATAATCAAGTGGGATTTACGACAAGCAATATTGCCGATGCGCGTTCATCGCATTACAGTTCTGATTTAGCAAAAATGATTGATGCGCCGATTTTACATGTGAATGGCGACGATGCAGAAAGTTGCGTGCGCGCAATGAAATTAGCACTCGATTATCGCATGACATTTAATAAAGACGTCGTGATTGATTTGGTGTGTTATCGCGTGCATGGTCACAATGAAGCGGATGAGCCGATGTGCACGCAGCCGCTGATGTATCAAATTATTCGTGCGAAGAAAACACCACGCGCTATTTATGCAGAACAATTAATTGCGCAAAAAACAATAACCGCACAAGACGCTGATCAATTGGTATCGCATTATCGTGATCAATTGGATGCGGGACAATCGATTGTGCCGTTAATGAAAAACGGATTATCAGAACATTACACCGCAAATTGGGCGCCTTTTTTAAATCACGATTGGAAAATAAAATGTGATACAAAAATATCACCTGATTTATTAGCAATGCTCGGCAAAAAAATTACAGCACTTCCGGAAGGATTTTCTCTTCAACGCAATGTCGCAATGATTATGCAAGCGCGTATTAAAATGTTGGCGGGCGAGCAACCTATGGATTGGGGATGCGCAGAAACATTGGCATATGCTGCATTATTGTATGAAGGACATCCTGTGCGATTTACGGGTGAAGACGTTAGACGCGGTACTTTTTTCCATCGTCACGCCGCATTATTCGATCAAAAATCCGGTGAATGTTATATGCCACTGCTGCATATTTCCGATAACCAAGCGCATTGCCAAATGTATGATTCACTATTATCAGAAACGGGTGCGCTCGGATTTGAATACGGTTATTCTGCCGCAGATCCCGCGTCATTAACCATGTGGGAAGCACAATTTGGCGATTTTGCGAATGTCGCGCAAGTGATTATCGATCAATTTATCAGTTCCGCATGGCAAAAATGGAATCGTTTATCCGGTCTTGTGATGTTGTTGCCGCATGGTTCGGAAGGTCAAGGTCCTGAGCATTCTTCTGCACGATTAGAGCGTTATTTGCAATTGTGTGCGCAAGAAAATATGCAAGTGTGCGTGCCGACGACGCCTGCGCAAATTTTTCATTTGTTGCGTCGTCAAGTGATTCGCGCGTATCGAAAACCCTTAATTGTGATGACACCTAAAAGTTTATTGCGTCACAAATTAGCGGTGTCGAGTTTGGATGAATTAACGAATGGCGAATTTCAGTGCGTGATTCCTGAAATTGATACAATGGATGCTGCTAAAGTTAATCGTTTGGTTTTATGCGCCGGAAAAATTTATTATGAATTGCTTTTAAAACGTCGTGAAGAAAAAATTGATCACACGGCGATTGCGCGTATCGAACAATTATATCCATTTCCTGATGATGCGTTGAAAGCAGAAATAAAAAAATATCCGAATTTAAAAGAAATTGTGTGGTGTCAAGAAGAGCCTAAAAATCAAGGGGCTTTTTATGCATCCAGACATCGCATTGTGCGTTGCATGCCAGAGAATGTGCATTTGCATTATGCAGGTAGATCTGCGATGGCAGCACCAGCGGCGGGATATCCTGCGTTGCATAATAAGCAGCAGGCGGATTTAATTGATAAGGCGCTGGGATTTGCGCAGGCGGATGAGTCGAGGTAGAGACGTCGATTCATCGCGTCTCATAACATGAACTACAAACTATTTTTAGCATAATACGAACAACGGAGCTCCACATGACCATCGAAATCAAAGTACCCACACTCCCCGAATCAGTCACGGATGCCGTCATTGCAAAATGGTATAAAAAAGTGGGCGACACCATTGCACGTGATGAAAATCTCGTGGATTTGGAAACAGACAAAGTCATGCTAGAAGTGCCCGCACCCAAAGGCGGCGTGATTGAACAAATTGTTGTGCAAGAAGGCACGGTTGTAAATGCTAATCAATTGCTTGCGATTATTCGTGAAGCGGATGCGTCAGTATCGACGGCAGCAGCTCCTGCTGCGGCAGCAAAAGCAGTGACGACAGCTGCGCCGGAAGCAGTAAAACCAGCAGTAGCGGCATCCACACCTGCCGCGAAATCGACACCCGAAGCTGCTGCGCGTCCTGCATCCCAAGAAATTTCACCCGATCTTTCACCTTCCGAAAGACGAGCGGTGCGTGAAGGAAAATCCATTGCATCCAGCGCCATTGCGCAAGAACTCTCAGCGCCTCGCACCGAAAAACGCGTCCCCATGTCTCGCCTCCGCCAAAAAGTAGCGCAACGCTTAAAAGAAGTGCAAAACACCGCGGCTATTCTGACAACGTTCAACGAAATTAATATGAAACCTGTTATGGATTTGCGCAACAAATACAAAGACGAATTTGAAAAAACAACCGGTTCACGTTTAGGATTTATGTCGTTCTTCACAAAGGCGGCTATTGAAGCGCTAAAACAATTTCCTGCAGTGAATGCATCCATCGATGGCACAGATATTTTGTATCACAATTATTACGACATTGGCATTGCCATTGGCAGTGAGCGTGGATTGGTGGTGCCTGTGATTCGTGACGCCGATCAAGTTTCCATGGCAGGCATCGAAAAACAAATCCGTGATTTTGCGAAAAAAGCGGGCGACGGCAAAATCGCGATGGAAGATTTAATGGGCGGCACATTTACGATTACCAATGCCGGCACTTACGGTTCAATGATGTCAACGCCCATCATTAATCCACCCCAAAGTGCGATTTTAGGCATGCACAATATCGTCGAACGCGCCGTTGTTGAAAATGGCCAAATCGTGATTCGCCCAATGATGTATGTCGCATTGTCTTATGACCATCGCATTATCGACGGTCGTGAAGCGGTATTATTTTTAATGAGCATTAAAAAATTCATCGAAGATCCCGCGCGTTTTTTACTCCAAATTTAAAAAACACTGTACAACTAATTATCGTGAACTTTTTCGTAGAGACGCGATTCATCGCGTCTCAAATCCATGACCAAACACGAAGCACGCCTCGTGCTCCCCACCTTGTATTCCATCAGTATAATCGATTATAATTACATCATACGATTTCATCATCGATAAAGATCGAGGCGATTTATGCAAACAGTGACTATTTCTCCTAAGTTTCAGATAGTAATTCCCAAAAGTATGCGTGAAAAACTGCATTTGGTTCCCGGCGAACAGCTTCA
>JABDDR010000020.1:0-13874 GCA_013287505.1 Gammaproteobacteria bacterium | reverse complement strand
TTTATGCAAACAGTGACTATTTCTCCTAAGTTTCAGATAGTAATTCCCAAAAGTATGCGTGAAAAACTGCATTTGGTTCCCGGCGAACAGCTTCAGGTTTTTGTTTATCAGCAGCGTCTTGAGTTTATGTTAGTGCGCGATGTGAAAAAAATGCGAGGCGCTTTAAAAGGCATGAGTACCGATCTTGCGCGTGATGAGGATCGGCTATGAAAAATAATGTTGTGGATTCTTCGGGTTGGCTTGAATACTTTGCCGATTCAAAAAACGCGAATTTTTTTGCGAAGTCTATTGAGCAGACAAAACATTTAATTGTTCCTAGTATCTCAATACTAGAAGTATTTAAGCATGTGATGCGTCATCGCTCGGAAAAAGAAGCTTTTGAATGTGTTGAATGTATGCTGCAAGGCAATGTCATAGACTTGGACATTGAAACTTCTCTTAATGCTGCGAAACTGGGCGTTACCTATCAACTTCCGCTCGCTGACAGTATCATCTACGCAACAGGGTTGGCGCATAGCGCAACCCTATGGACACAAGATGCTGATTTTAAAGGATTGCCGAGCGTTGAGTACATCTCCAAGCATTAAATAACAGCGGTGCCACGCGCGCCTTCCGCGCCTTTCTAAATGTTAGTCATCTTATCGCTCAAAGATTTTTCGATATTTTTTAATAATTCATTGGGAAAATATTTTTCTGGTTGTAAAGAAAGGCACGGAAGGCGCGCGTGGCACCGCCGTTTGTTGCTTGCAAAAATCAAAGAATCACTGAACGCAACGTTTCTGCTGGTTATATGGTTTAGAAGCCGAGCGTTAGCGAATGCGAAAGGTGGGTCGAAGAGTGATTGTTTTACAGGCTTTCGCATTTGCTCACGCGCGGCTTCTAAACTGTATGATCAGCAAATGCGTCATGCGCAGTGTTTTTCTGATTCATTGCCAATGCCCTGCTGTCAGGCAAGAGTTATTTGACTTGTTTTAAAGTTGTACTGCATCGAAAATAAGTCAAAAAAGGCTCGCCTGGCATTATTATTTAA
The DNA here is from genome assembly GCA_013287505.1 of Gammaproteobacteria bacterium. Classification (GTDB taxonomy): domain Bacteria; phylum Pseudomonadota; class Gammaproteobacteria; order Coxiellales; family Coxiellaceae; genus 2-02-FULL-42-43. The sequence goes on along the minus strand of JABDDR010000020.1, from coordinate 12,844 downwards.
AGGCAAGCCTGGTTCGATAAATCCCTTGTTCCTATCGAAATAATCGATTATGATTTCATCATACGATTTCATGATCGATAAAGATCGAGGCGGTTTTATGCAAACAGTGACTATTTCTCCTAAGTTTCAGATAGTAATTCCCAAAAGTATGCGTGAAAAACTGCATTTGGTTCCCGGCGAACAGCTTCAGGTTTTTGTTTATCAGCAGCGTCTTGAGTTTATGTTAGTGCGCGATGTGAAAAAAATGCGAGGCGCTTTAAAAGGCATGAGCACCGATCTTGTGCGTGATAAGGATCGGCTATGAAAAATAATGTCGTGGATTCTTCAGGTTGGCTTGAATATTTTGCGGATTCAAAAAATGCCCATTTTTTTGCAAAAGCCATTGAGCATACAAAAAAATTAATCGTCCCGAGTATTTCCATATCGGAAGTATTTAAACATGTGATGCGCCTCACTTCCGAAAAAGAAGCTTTTGAATGCGTTGAATGCATGTTGCAAGGTAATGTCATTGATCTTGATATTGAAATTTCCCTTAATGCTGCTAAATTGGGCGTGACAAATCAACTTCCGTTTGCAGACAGTGTCATCTATGCAACGGCATTGGCGCATAATGCAATACTATGGACACAAGATGCTGACTTCAAAGGATTGCCGAGTGTTGAGTATATCTCTAAACATTAAAAAAGGATGGTGTCGGATCAATCATTTGTTCAACACAGAATTTTTTTACAAAACAGAAAAAAATGAAATCCTTTGAAGAATCAAAGATGCGAGCCCGCAGAGAATATCCCGCGATAAGCTATATTTTTAGCATTGCATATTTTACAGTATAATTAGATTTTTGCCTGTCAAACACAAGGATGCTTTTGTAAATCACGGGAATTATTTATGAGAAATGTTATTCAAACGCAGACGAGTGTAGGAACATTAGCCGACATCAACGTTTTTTTTGGAGAGCATCGGTTGGCAGCTCTTTTTAATGAACGCGCATTGACATCTGTAAAAGATGGAATCACTGTCAATTTAGATACAATCACAAAGGATGTGGAAGAAATTTGTAAAGTGGCTTTCATCAATGATAATTATACAAACTACAGCGGTATGATTATTGCATATGAGAATCCGGAAAGAGCGGTGATATTCATTAAAAATGAAGACAAACCGATAGGATGCAGAGACCGTATTATAGGCTGCGATTCAGAATTGCTTCTCCCGCTTCGTAGATATTTTCGACAACTCGGCATTTTTGATACGCTGCCAATCGAAATTCAATTAATGTGGTGCGTAGCGAGAGCAGATTTACCGTCTGATCCAGCTCCTGCCGCTGCAACGAGGGAAAACACCACGATGCCTTCGCAGCCTTAATTTCGGCAAACAAGCCTGACGCGATAAATCTTGTTTTGAACAGCTTAGGTCGGCAATGTTAAAAGGATTTTCAATGCAAAACAAATTTTCCATTAAAACCATTTTATTACTCGCCAGTGTCGGCGGCGCACTTGAAATGTATGATTTCGTGATTTACATTTTTTTTGCAAGCACCATTGCGAAATTATTTTTTCCGATGGAATCAACCTACGCAAGTATGTTATCCACGTTAGCGATTTTTGCGACTGGTTATTTATTTCGTCCAATTGGCGGCATTGTGTTTGGTCATATTGGCGATCGTTACGGTCGTCGGAAAAGTTTATTATTTACCATTTTATTGATGGCATTATCCATGTTAGCGATGGCGTTGATGCCAACGTATCAAACAATCGGTATGGCAGCACCGATTTTATTTTGCTTTTTTCGATTGGTTCAAGGATTTGCGTTGGGTGGTGATTTGCCTGCTGCGATTACTTTTGTCAATGAATATGCAGATAATTCACATCGTGGATTGTTAACAGGACTGCTTTATTTTGGTGTCAACTTTGGATTATTGTTGGCATCCTTTGTAGGCATGTTATGCACGAAGTTATTATCTTCTGAAGCACTTATGCAGTATGGATGGCGGGCAGCGTTTTTGTTTGGTATTTCTTTGTTTGTCGTGGGTATTTATTTTCGATTAAAAAATATTGAGACGCCACTGTTTCAACAATTAGCAGATAAGAAGAAACAATTGCATAACCCATTAGCGACTCTATTTTTATCGCATCCACTGACATTGTTTCGTGCGATTATCATGATCGCGCTTCACGCGATAATCATAGTGCAGCTTTTTTTATATATGCCGATTTACTTGGAGCAGGTGGTGCATATCGATCCAAGCAAAGCAATTGAATACAATACAATTAATATCTTGATTTTTTCGTGTTGTATTCCGTTGATTGGCGTTTTATCTGATTTATATGGTCGAAAAATGTTTTTGATGATAGCCAGCTTTCTATTTGTCGTGTTGACATATCCGTTATATCAATTCATTAATTCGTCAGGTCAATTATACTCACTGAGTGCATTGCTCGTTTTTGGATTACTGTCTGCGTTAGTAGTTGGTGTAGTTCCGGTTATGTTGGCGGAATTGTTTCCGACGAATGTGAGAAATAGCGCAATCGGATTAACGTATAACGTTGGATTTGGTATTTTTGGTGGATTATCACCCGTTGTTTCGACTTATTTAATCCATCATTTGCGGTATCCTGCGGCACCGAGTATCAATTTAATTATCGTCGCATTTATTTTGCTGTGTATGCTCATTCCAATGAAATTTTCTAAAAATAAACCACTCCCTTAGTCTTACATACCACCCGAGGCACGATTACATCACAGCGCAGTGAAACGGTTGCACTCTTTCTTTTGCCGGCAAGTGTGATTGCGCTACAGCGTATTCCACAAGCTTAACTAACACTTTCGGTGTTGTACCAAAACAGTCTGAGACCATCGTCTCACTCACACCCACTGTTCGAAAAAAAGCACTGGGATAATATCTGCGCGTTGCACCATCATTTCTATCAATTATTTTTTTGTTAAACCCTGTATTGCGAAATCATGAGTAGAGTGATATCTTTTGCCACTCAATTCAAAGGCATGTAGCTCAGTTGGTAGAGCACCACCTCGACAAGGTGGGGGTCGCTGGTTCGAGCCCAGTCGTGCCTATTCTATTCATCAGATTTAAATATCTTTTTAATGCAATGATTCCAATTTCTTGCGTATAATCGCCGTTATCTTTTCTCTAGGAAAAATAGTTTGAACACTTCGTTAAAGCTGTACAAAAGCCTTATATTTTTGGCAATGGTCCTAATGTCCATTAATGCAGCCAGCCTTGTTCTTGGATATCAGGTTGTGCAATTTCGAACTTATATTTTTAGCGCCGTAGTACTTATTATTCCATTTCGTTATTTATTGTGTGATGTTATTTCAGAAGTATATGGATTTCATATCGCTAAAAAAATTGTTTTTTACATGATTATTTACGGATTTATATTTTCGTTATTAATGTTTTTTATTGTAAAACTTCCGGCGCCATCTTACTGGACTCATCGAAGTGATTATAATTTTGTTCTTGGAAATACATTACACATTGCTTGTTATTGCACTATCGGCGTATTTATTGGGTCCGTACTCAATATTTATTTTGTTTCGAAATGGAAGGTGCTTACAAAAGGAAAATATTTTTGGTTAAGAAGTTTGGGTGGGTCGTGTATTGGAGAGTTAATACAGTACGCAATCACCATTTCTCTGATGTTCCATACTTTTTTAAATTCTGAAAAAGTATTTGGCTTGGTGGTAACGGATTATTTTATTCAAGTGGTAATACTGATGATCTTTTCTCCGATCGCACATTTTTGTATGTTTTGGCTGAAAAATTACGAAGGAATAGATGACAATCAACATGCAATCAAAGTAGACCCTTTTTAGAAGGTGTTATTTTTTTCTTGCGAAACACTTTCATCAGCCAGCATATAGCCAACCATTAACGCTTCCTCTGGCGTAAGTTCTGAAATTAAAGGCTTGTCAATAGAAATTTCATTGGCTGTTTTTTTTAGAATTTTTTTATTGCCTGAGCGTTGAATGCCAAATACCATACTATTTAATTTTTCATTAAACTCTTGCGTGAGAATTTTTGTTTTTGGCTTATTGGGATTGCATGCCAAATAGGTGATGGTTCTGATGTCTAATTTAGAAAACCCTTCAAGCAACGTGTTATCAGCTAAAATATCTTTCGGTGTGAATTTATAAACAATATTTCTTTTGGATAATTGCACAATGAGTATCGTGTTATTATCTTTATCCGTTTTTATGTCAACAATTTTATAGAGGGTTGTTGATTGAAGTGATTTTTTATTTTTGTATTTTATAAAAAATGCACGCGCGTCTTTCATCAAGGAAAGCAAATAACTTTTCACAGGTTGCTCCGTTTTGATAGACGTATCATTCGTAATCCCTTCGTGTTTGTACTAAAACACCGCAAATTTTGGCATCTTTTGGCGAAATCTTTCGCATTTTTGCATGGGTTAATTCTTTGCTGAGCGGTTTAACAAAATGCTCATTGCCATCGATAATCAGTTGGCGAAATATTGCCTCATTGCAATCAGAAAATTTAACGACAACGAAACAACGGTCTTTTATTTCTTTTTCAGGATCAATAATAACCTTAGTGTTAATGTGAAACACAGGCTCCATTGACGCATCTTTCACAGTTAATGCAAACGTTTTTCTACCCACATTGGTGTCACTAATGATTGTATCTTTATCGGCAGGGATACTTGTTTCAGCACTTGCATTTAACCAAGAGGTCACTTCGCCCCATTCAATAATAGGAACATGTCTTGCACGCATCGAAAGGTATTCTTTGTTTGCCAGCCAAGGTATTGGCTCTAATCCCAATAGCTGATCGATGCTGATAGAGAAAAATTTTGCAATGGGTTCCAAGGATGAAAGATGAGGACGGGAAGTAGTTCCCGCTATAATTCGCTGCACCGTGGGTTGTGGCAAATGAGTGAGCCTTGCAAGCTCAGCAGGCTTTATTTTTTTTTCACCGATTAATAGGGTTAAAATTTTACTGATATTATTATTTGTGTTTGATAATCCATTGTCATTGACTGTTAAGCTGTATGTCACTATACACCTCTACTTTTTATTAATTTTTTTGAGTTTATCGAAAGCCGCTTCGATTATTGAAATTCGATGTATCACTTTTTTATCAGCCGCCTCAAGTGTGAAACCCTCGTCTATCAATTCTTTAATTAAAATAATTTTTTTAATTTCTAAGTATGAAAAGCATCGTGTCGACCCTTTTTCTTCATTAACCAGCGTTTTAATAATGCCTTTGCTTTCCCAATAACGAATTTGTCTTTGCGGAACGTTTGTTATTTTTTCAACTTCGCCAATACCCACAACGAGTTTTTTAAGAAACGCCATTTCTTCAGCTAGCTCAAACATCAACCGTCTCCGCGAGATATCCAACAATATGGGTCAAAATCTTACTGGAATTGTAATTTAATTACAATACCTAAATTAACATGTGTTTAAAATACATTCAAAATAATAACGCAATTTGTCAAATTCGCAAAATAAATGAATATTATATTCAAAATAATTACTTTTTGTGTTGATTTATTCAAAATTATGAATATAATTTCAGCCCTACCAAGCACGGTTTGGTTGTTTAAAAAGTTAAGCGGAGATAGATCTCTGCATCATAGGGATAAAAGGAATAAAAATGTTTAATGAAGTGATCTACGTTGTCGGGGCTAAATTTAACGCATTGTCAGAATTAGCCAATGTAATAACATTCGATGAATATAAATTATGTGTTGAGCAGAAAAAACTAGATCCTAAAACCATCGTGGTCTTAGCTCAAGGGTTAAATGCTGAGGAAAAAGATCAGGTAATGAACCTGACAAGAACAAGCACAGCTAACATCGTGATTAATGCATACAACAAGCCTGCGCCGAGTCAATATACGCATAAAAAAGATGTCAAAAACATCTTGGTTTCAGATCCGGTTGTTTTAGTGTCTGGTAAAAAATTCAGATCACGATTACTCATAGATGATGATTGTTCGGAAATGAGTGATCATGTGACTGGCGTGCACATACAAGGCATGTTGTTGGTTGAAGCAGCAAGACAATTATCTATTGCTGTATCCGAAAAGTTCTTGCTGGATTCGATCCAAAGCACAGACTGTTATTTTTTATTAAAATCAATTAATACACAATTCAATCGATTTATATTTCCTGTCGATGTGTCCATTGAGCATCAGATACTTGATATTAAAACACTGAAAGGTGGCTTTAAAGATATCGTGACGCAAACCGCTTTTATCCAAAATAATATTGTGGCAACACAAGTCGATATGGAATTTCGAATTAACGCGAAACACATACTGACTCAAACTGAGTATCAAATAGCCCGAGAAACCATCATAAAAAATACGGCAATTGTTACTGATGAGGCTTATTTTGATAGGGTTGGATAAAAGTATCATGCCAAATGAAAAATATATTGCATTTTTTGATGTCGATGAAACTTTAATAACAGCAAAAAGCATGTTTAGTTTTTTAAAGTTTTATTGGATGCAGCGTCAGAAACCTTTGATAGGAATGAGCCGGTATTTTTATTATCGAATAAAAATAATGTTATCTCAATTCATAGGAACAAAGCGTGAGATTATCAATAAAAAATATTATTTAAATTTTAAAGACATTTCCCATGCTGAGTTATTGGCTGCGGGTAATTCATGGTGGGAAACTATTTTTTCGACTAGAAGTGTATTTAATAAATTTTCTCTGAGTGAATTGCTTCGACATCAAAAACAAGGCGCCGAAATTGTACTTGTTTCAGGATCATTTGATGTGTGTGTTAAACCCATTGCTCGATTATTGAATGTTAAATATTGTTTGACAACTGAATTGGAGATTGCGTCAGGCTATTACACTGGAAATATCAATGGTCTTCCTAATATTGGTGACGGCAAGAAAAAAAATATATTGCAGTTTATTGAAAATTTTGAAGGTTTTTCTGGATTACAAAATTGTTATGCCTATGGCGATCATTTATCGGATTTACCGATGCTGGAATTAGTGGGTCATCCTTGTGTTATTGGATCGAATAAAATATTGCTGCAACACGCTAATAAAAATGGGTGGAAAATTTTTTCTTGATTAAAATAAGAGGTCAATATGCATCAAATAAAAGAAGTAACAGGATTTTGTAATTGGAAAAGTGCTGAGCTCAATCATGATCAGAGCTGGAAATATCGATTAACAAAAGATGATATTAAAGAACTGGATATCGCGTTAAAACATTTAAAATCGTGCGAAATAGACAGTTTTTTATTTTCTAAAAATTATTTTCCACTGCCGAATTTAAGTAAAAAACTTTCTGAGATATCGGATTATTTGGAAAATAATCGGGGGATTTTTTTGCTAAGGGGTTTTCCAGTTGAGCAATACAGTCAAAATGATATTGCGTTAATGTATGCAGGTTTGGGTGCTCATCTGGGCGTTGCGCTTAGAAACAGCATTGAAGGAGAGCTTATTTATAATGTTATGGATCGCGGAAAATCGTTAACTGATAAAGGAAGTCGGGGTACTGCAACAAAAGATCCATTGCCATTTCACACCGATCGTTGTGATGTTGTCGCTTTACTGTGTCTTAAAAAGGCTAAGAAAGGCGGAGAGAGTCGTGTTGTGAGTGCAGTTGCCATTCACAATGAAATTTTGCGACGACGTCCTGAATTATTGGCAGAATTGTACCGTCCTTATTATCACGCAAGAACAGCATGGGAAACAGGTGAAGAAAATAGTTATTACCCATTACCTATTTTTAATATTCATCAAGGTCATTTTGCTTTTCGCTATTTAAGACATTTTATTAATGTTGCGCAAAGTATTCCCAGTGTGCCCACTATGACAAACCAACAAATTGACGCATTGAATTTATTAGAGTCTATCGCTAATTCATCCGAATTTTGCGCTGATATGGAATTTGAAGTAGGTGATATTCAGTTATTAAATAATTTTGTGAGCTTGCATTCTCGTTCGGGTTATGAAGATCACGAAGATCCCAGTTTAAAGCGTCTTTTGTTACGTTTATGGTTAGCAGTACCCAATAGCCGCCCCTTGTCTGATGCATTTTTACCTTTATTTCATTCTGTCGAAGCAGGTGCTGTAAGAGGTGGTGTACCAGCTGCAATGAAAAAAAACACACTTTAATTTACTCAGGAGAAAAACATGCAATTAAATGAAGCAAATGCAATCGCAAAAACACTTATTACTATTCCCGCAGAATTTGAAGCGGCGTCCGTTCATCATGTTACTCATGATGGCGAGCCTATTGTCTTGGTTCGTTATAAGAAAAAAAATCAAGTGAATCAATACGGCGGCGAACATTTTAGTTTAACGTTTACTGAAAAAACAAAAACGCTCAAAGGATTTATGCATCTTGAAGAACAATTTGACACGGATGTTGTGCCTGATGAAGAAACAGCACAAAAAATTGCGTTTGAATTTTTAAAAAAACATGCTGCAGATATCGTTGATTCAGTTGAAGTGCGTTGGATAAGACCATTAAATAAAAAACCAGTTTCTTCGCCACACGATGATCCTTTTTTCTTAAATTCTGGAACAGCCATTATTGGTATGCGAGTGAAACTATTAATTCAATCTAACAATAAATATGGTTGGGTGATCGTTGGAAAAAATGGCCACATTATCACTTTTGAGCGTGATATTTGCTGGGATACCGTTAAAAAATGTCGTGCAACAGAACGTTGGTTACATGATAACTGGGTTGTTGAACAACCTGCGATTGTTTAATAATCACAGGAAAAGCCAGTGTTTGACTCACTTCTTTTGATAAAAATTTGCTTGCTAGCCGGACTGGGTGTTTGGCTATGCATTGCACTTACTAATAATATTCTTGATAAAAAAACGAATCGTTATTTTATTTATGAAATGTTGAGTATGTCGCTCATCTCAGCCGATCCCAATGTTGGGCAAGGATTGATGCAGCGCGCATGTCATGACAAGAAAAGAGCGGCGCAATTGCTGGCGGTGATTATTATTATTCAATGTATGATTGCTGCGCTGTTGTTATTTTCTGCTGCGACATTATTGATGAATCTCCTTGGTTATTCGATCTTAATTGCCATACCACTTGCCAACATAGCATTACTGGGGTTTTTACTTTTATGGTTTTGTTTTTTATGTGGCGGATTGTGGTATGGCTATTGGATTAAAATGGGTCAAATTCAGCTGGTTCACTTTATATTATTAATTATTAGTTTGCTGTCCATTATTATTATTAATTTACCAACCCACTAGGAATTGATGTGAAAAAGAACGCAAAAAAATTAATCTTAATCGCCATGACTGTGTTTTTAAGTATGATTTTTATCGATGAAACAGGTGTCGCGGTTACATTACCCTCCATTCAAAGCAGTTTAATGTTAGCAAATATAGATGTGCAGTGGGTGATGAACGGCATGTTTTTATCTTTGGCTGTTTTGGTATTGGGAAGCGGTAAATTAGCTGATCATATTGGTTATCGACGTGTTTTTACATGGGGCGTATTTGTCTTTCTCATTGCATCATTGGTGTGTGCATTTTCTCATAGTGGATCCACATTAATTTTTGGTCGTGTTTTACAAGGCATAAGCGCTAGCATGATGATAGCAACTTATGCGGTGCTCATTAGTTTAATATTCCCTGAGAATGAACGCGGGATAGCGCTGGGCACTTGCGCATCAATCGCTTCTATTTTCTTAGCAACGGGTCCATTTATCGGTGGTGCGTTGGCGCACTATTTGAGTTGGCGTGGGATATTTTTAATTAACATACCGATAGGACTTTTATGTCTCTATTTTGTTTATCAATGCATTGAAAAAGATAAAATACAAGTGGATGTTAGTAATCGATTTGATTATGTGGGGTTCACGCTATTTACCACTGGATTTACCGCATTAATCTATGCATTCATGCAGGCGATTAATTTTGGCTGGGGAAGTTCTTTTATTGTCTGCTTATTTTGTGCAGCCGCTATTTTACTCACCGCATTTATTACTTTTGAACGACGCAAAAAAAATCCACTCGTTCATTTATCGCTTTTTAAAAATCGACATTTTTTTGCAGGAAATATTATTTTGCTGTGCACGCAAGTCGTCGTGATGTCATTAACGTATTGGGCTATTTGGTTGCAATTGTCATTACATTTTTCACCCTTAATGGCAGGTATTGGATTGTTGCCTGCTGGTCTTCCCATTTTAATAACAGCACGATGGGGTGGTGCATTGCTTGATAAATTTGGACCTAGAAGACCCATAACAATCGGCACGACAATTGTATTAATTGGCATGATTTGGATTGTTGCAACCGCACATTTTGAAAACTATTGGTTAGCCATGATCGGTTTTTTAGCGTATGGCATTGGCGCACCTTTTATTATCTCTCCCGCTATTGCAACTGTGCTGGGAAGTGTTGAAGCAAATGCGCGTGGTATGGCATCTGGCATATTAAACACCATGCGTCAATTGGGAGCGAGTTTGTGTTTTGCGATTGTCGGCGTTGTGATTACTAATCTGAATACGACTGATCAAAAAAATTATACCGCTGCTTTTACGTATGGCATGTGTGTGACCGCTTTATTTGCATTCATCGCTTGTTATTTTGCTTATCGATTTTTAAAAACCAATAAATAGTAACTTAACAAATAGGAAATATTTTATGAGCAGAAGTCGTAGACCCGCTTTGTTTTCATTGCCTGGCGCTGGCGTTGCAGAAAGACATCCCCCCGTTGTTTTTGATTATCCAACATGGGGTTTAGCTGAAGGATTGGATGATCATCCTGCAGCTGTGTTTGAATTAACTTCAGAAAAACGTGATGCAGCGATTGCTTTATTGTCATCTTCACAGGTTGATTTGACTGGATATCAGCTTGTGAATGCTGCAGGTGTAAAACATTTCCAAGGACAAGATAAACCGATTCAATCTGTCGCATTACTTAGATATGAGCGTGCAGATGGTGTTAACACAGGCATTGGTGGAGAACATATCAGTGCGATTATTCATCTTGAAACCAATAGATTGATTGGTTTAACACGTATGCAATTAGCGTTGGATGGCAGTGCATTTGTATCACATACGCAAGCACTACAAACAGCGATAGCGTTTTTAAAAAAAGCAGCGCCTGATTTAATGCCCCAAAATACAGACATACCAGCAATTGCTGATGATAAAAATCCGGGTGAACGCATGGCATTTTCTCCCGCTTTAGAAGTGGGTAATGTAGAAATTCATTGGGTTGATGATCACAAAGAAGAGATTGGCAATTCTGAAGTGCACGGCATGAAAGTCAAAATGTTTATGCCAGCAAGTGAATTATGGGCGTGGGTTGTGGTTGATAAAAATGCGCAAGTGGTGACATTTGAAAGAGATATTTTTTGGAATTTTGAAGCATTCCGAAGGGAAACGCAATTGTGGTTACATGATAAGTGGATAAACGCACAAACCATTTCATTGCCCCCAGCAGTATCTGATGTTTCTTCCGTAAGGATGGTTTTATGAACCCAGAGTTTAAGAAAGCATTAGCAGAATTATTTGAAGTAAATGCAAATGATTTAATTCCCTCTTTTCCATTAAGAGCGGGTGATGAGTGGGATTCAATTAACTTTATCGCAACCAATGCGCTTATTGATAAATATTATGGTTTTATGCTCAATAATGATGTATTGCGAAAACTGGCAACTATTGATGAGCTTGAAAAGCGTATTGATCAACATTGTCAAACGCAGTGTTATAAAAATTCACATAAACTGATGGCAATATCTTAAGGAAATAACATGAGCAGCAGACTCTCACATATCGCTTATATTCTTCCAGAAAATAATCTGACGAATGAGATGTTGGCTGCTCAATTTCCTGAATGGCCAGCCCATAAAATTGGCGCGAAAACGGGGATTTACTCGCGTTCTATTGCAGCCTGTGATGAATACTCGTTAGAGCTTGCAGAACAAGCGGTCGGTAAATTTTTTTTAGAATATCCCATAGATAAAATGAGTATTGATTTTATTTTATTTTGCACGCAGACACCCAAATATTTAATTGCAACACAAGCGTGCATGATACAAAGTAAATTTAATTTATCACAACAATGCGGTGCAATGGATATCAACTTAGGATGTTCTGGTTATCCTTATGCGTTGATGTTAGCAGACAGTTTGATAAAATCAAAAATAGCTAAAAAAATATTAATTATTACTGCAGATACGTATACCAAACTGATTGCAAAAGAAAATCGACAACTACGTACATTATTTTCGGATGCAGCAACGGTAAGTTTAATGGAATATGATGATACGCATATCGGTATACAATCCTTTGTGTGTGGAACGGATGGTGCTGGTGCTAATAAGCTTATTTCAATGAATGGCGGATTGAATGGACTCATGAAAAATCAAGGTTATCTGCCTGATTTGCAAATGGATGGACCTGATATTTTTCAATTTGCTTCCGAGAAAGTGCCTGTCTTGGTAAATGACTTACTTTGTCGTGCAAAGAAAATAATGTCCGATGTTGATTTGTTTGTATTTCATCAAGCAAATAAATATTTATTAGATCATTTGCAAGACAAGATAAAAATTCCTTCTGATAAATTTTTTTGTCATCTCGACACTATTGGCAATACTATTTCATCCTCTATCCCCATAGCGCTGACGCATGCAAAAAAAGAAAATAAATTAAAACGAGGCGATACCGTATTGCTTGCTGGTTTTGGTGTGGGATTATCATGGTCGGGGGTGTTGCTGACAAGCTAAAAATTAGGCTTAATACTGCATTTGCAACAGGGTGCGATTAAAAGTGTAAGTTGTGCGAACGATCCTGCAGCCGCTCGCTCAATATGACAGGCATCATTGACGAGCCAATTC
>JABDDR010000019.1:24318-25384 GCA_013287505.1 Gammaproteobacteria bacterium | reverse complement strand
TGGCGGACTTATTTTTTCCTGTTCTACAGATGCTAGTTTGCAAGCCATTTTTGGATTGTCACCGACGCTTAGTCTTCCTTTAGCGACTCTTTTATTGTCACCGTCGATTTTATTATCACTAACGGCTGGCTTTGTAATTGCTTCTGCCTTTTGTGATTTTATTGCAGATGCGGTGCGCTATCGTGTGTTTCCGATGCGGATTGATTCAATGCCGGCAAAATTAACGCTTCTTGCGCCTGTTATTGCAGGCGGTTGTAGTTTTTATTCAGGCTACCCGATGGAAGTATTATTGGGCATGTGTGGGCCTTCATTGATAGATCGTATGTTGCTTCTGAGTGATCCTGCTGTTGCGCGCATTGCTGCTAATATTTCGATGGTTATTTTTAATTTCTATTATGCGACCGAGGCCGTTTCAAAATTTTCAAGAGATGTTTATTTTGCATGCAGCAAAAACGACACAACGAAAGGTGAAGCATTTGCGCAAATCATCCTTAATCATCTTATTCAAAAATTGAAGTCATTGTCGCCTGCAGAAATTTTAGAATTGAGTAATAGGTTGCATCAGAAGACTGATGAGTTGCAAGGTAGTCTTGAAAATAGAGTCTATGTTGCTTCGAGCGATATTCTATCAGCCATAGGCTTTATTCAATCTAATCCCGGGCAAAGACCGCAATTGCTTAATGAGCGATACGGATACGCTTTATGAAAACACCCCTTTCTCTTATCATCGGATTACGTTACACACGCGCAAAGCGACGCAATCATTTTGTCTCGTTTATTTCTCTCGCATCACTGCTCGGCATTGCGCTTGGTGTGACGGTTTTAATCACTGTGCTGTCCGTGATGAATGGTTTTAATCAACAAATTCATGAAAAATTTTTTGCAATCACGCCCGCAGTGACTGTGGTCACACATAAAAATATCTCGCAAACATGGCCACAATTAATTCGTGCGGCAAAAACATTGAATGACGTGGAAGATGCAGCGCCTTATGTGAGTGGTAATGGCATGATTATGAAGGGCACGCAATTTGCAGGCGTGAACTTGATGGGGATTTTGCCCGATC
>JABDDR010000019.1:0-24308 GCA_013287505.1 Gammaproteobacteria bacterium | reverse complement strand
AGAAAACCATGTTTCAAAATTAAATCATCATGTTTTGCGCGGTAATTTAGATTCTCTGGTCGCTGGGAAATTTAATGTTGTGATCGGACAAACGTTGGCGCAATCATTAAATTTAACGATCGGTGACCAAATTAATATTTTAACCCCACAAACCACAGTGACATTGCTCGGTGTTTTTCCTCGCTATAAAACATTTACGATTACAGGCATTTATCACACAACCGGTGGTTTGTATGATACCGGCGTTTTATTTATTAATATGAACGATGCTGAAACACTATTTTTACCGGGGCAACGGATCAGCGGTGTGCATATTAAATTACGTGATTTATATCAAGCGCCGCATGTAACGCAACAGCTGCAAGAAATTTTATCGCCTAATTATGCAATTACAAACTGGACCGTTCAATTCGGTGCTTTCTTTCAAGCATTATCGATGGAAAAAACAATGTTCTTCGTCATTTTATTATTAATTGTTGCGGTGGCGGCTTTTAATTTGGTATCGACGCTAGTGATGGCGGTGAATGATAAACGTGCAGATATAGCGATTTTACGCACCTTGGGTGCAAGACCCAGCACAATTATGATGACCTTTGTGGTGCAAGGCGCAGTGATTGGATTGCTCGGAACGCTGCTGGGACTCATTGGCGGCTTGCTATTAGCATCGAATATCACCGCAATTGCTAATGAAGTACAACATTTATTTCACGTGCAGTTTGTGCGATCCAGTGTGTTTTTTATTAATTTTGTGCCATCACAAATTAAATGTTTAGATGTGATTGAAGTGTGTTTGGCAACGATGGGCTTTAGTTTAATCGCAACGATCTATCCCGCGATTTTAGCATTTAAAACACAACCTGCGGAGGCGTTGAGATATGAATAATATTATTCAATGTCATGCGCTTGGTAAAACTTACCGCGACGGCGAACTCTGCGTGAATGTTTTCGACAATATTAATTTATCGATTACAACCGGTGAAACCGTTGCGATTATCGGCGCATCCGGCGCTGGAAAATCCACCTTATTGCAATTGATGGGTGGTTTGGACAATCCTTCGAAGGGATATGTCACCATTAAAGATAAAAAAATCACCGACATTTCAGAACGCGAACGGTGTGAATTGCGCAATCAGGAATTGGGTTTTATTTATCAATTCCATCATTTATTGCCCGAATTCAATGCGCTTGAAAATGTCAGCATGCCATTAATGATTGCAGGATTATCAAAAAAAATAGTCACTGAAAAAGCAGCATTGATTTTAGAAAAAGTCGGATTGAAAAATCGTATGACACATCGCGTCGGAGAATTATCCGGTGGTGAACGTCAACGCATTGCTATCGCACGCGCACTGGTGAATCAACCGTCCTGTGTTTTAGCGGATGAACCCACCGGTAATCTAGATCATACAACAGCAGATATTATTTTTGATTTGATGCTGGAATTGAATCGCGCGCATCAAACCAGTTTTGTGATTGTCACCCACAATGAAGCGCTTGCAAAACGATGTGATCGAGTACTGGTGCTCGGTAATGGTGTTCTCAGTTTTTAGCCACTATCAGTGATAACGGATAACGCATCCATGACCAAAGAATTTTTTATCTCACGTGAAAAAGGCGGCGAACGCGCAGTGCTCGTGCAAACCAGTGTTTATCACGCTGAAAATTACGATCATTTTGAAAACGCACTTAAAGAATTTGAAGAGTTGGCCGTTTCGGCTGGCGCAAAAATTGTTGAAGTCATCGTGGGAAAATTAACAGCGCCTCATCCGAAATATTTTGTGGGCGAAGGCAAAGCGCAAGAAATTGCGGATGCCGTAAAAACACACCATGCTGATATCGTTTTATTTAATCATGCGTTATCTCCGGCGCAAGCCAGAAATTGCGAAGAATTATTCGGTTGTCGTGTGCATGATCGCGCTGAATTAATTCTCGATATTTTTTCACAGCGGGCGCGCACTTTTGAAGGACAATTGCAAGTTGAGTTAGCGCAGCTGGAACATCTCAGCACGCGATTGGTGCGCGGATGGACGCATTTGGAACGACAAAAGGGCGGTATTGGATTACGCGGTCCCGGTGAAACGCAATTAGAAACCGATCGTCGATTGATTGCTGGACGCATTAAAAATATTAAAAAACGATTGGAAAAAGTGGTTTCTCAGCGTAAACAAAGTCGGCGCGCACGTGAAAAAGCAGAAACGCCCAGCATTTCGATTGTCGGTTATACCAATGCGGGAAAATCCACGTTATTTAATCGATTAACAGAGAGTGATGTGTATGTTGCGGATCGATTATTTGCAACGCTTGATACCACCTGCAGAAATATTGTGTTACCAAAAATTGGCGACATTGTTTTAGCAGACACCGTCGGTTTTGTGAGACAACTACCCCATGAATTAATTGCCGCATTTAAAGCAACATTAGAAGAAACACGGCAAGCTGATTTATTGTTGCATGTGGTTGATGTGAATTCTGACAATGCATCCCAAATGATGGCGGATGTAAATACTGTGCTTGATGACATCGGCGCAAAAGGTATTTTGCAATTACAAGTGATGAATAAAATTGATTTATTGCAACAATTTTCACCGCGCATTGATTATGACGCGAAAAATCTACCGAAGCGCGTGTGGATTTCATCTGAAAAAAATATCGGTTTAGATCTGCTCAAAAAAGCAATCACAGAATTACTGATAAAGCGTATGGTGCATTGTCGTGTGTCATTACAACCGCATCAAGGAAAATTGCGCGCAAAATTGTATGCGCTGGGTGTTGTGAAAGCAGAAACAATTGACGATGATGCACGATGGTTGCTGGATTTAGAAATCCAGCAGATGGATTTTGAGCGGTTGTTTAATGATAACAAGTGAATATTGGGGTATTATTAAACCCCTCTAGCAATTACCGAGATTTTTCAATGAGTAAAAACATCGTCATTTTAGGAACCCAGTGGGGTGATGAAGGCAAAGGGAAATTGGTCGATTTGCTTTGTGAACATGCAGCAGCCGTTGTACGTTATCAAGGCGGCCATAATGCAGGGCATACGCTTGTCATCAAGGGTCAAAAAACTGTTTTACGATTAATGCCATCGGGTATTTTACATGACGGTATGCAATGCTTTATTGGCAATGGCGTGGTGTTATCACCCGATGCTTTTTTATCTGAAATGAATGAATTAGAAAATCGTGGCGTACCAGTTACTCAACGATTAAAAATAAGCGCTGCATGTAGTGTCTTGTTGCCTTACCACATTTTAATTGATCAAGCGCGTGAAAAAGCACGCGGAAAACAGGCGATCGGCACAACCGGTCGTGGTATTGGCCCTTGTTATGAAGATAAAGTCGCGCGTCGTGGATTACGCATGATGGATTTTTTTCATCCCGAGCAATTATCTGAAAAATTAAAAGCATTAGCGGATTATCATAACTTTCAATTAAAGCATTATTTTCATCAAGAAGAATTGCCTTTCGAAACCGTATTAGAAAAATTATTAATTCAAATTGAAAAAATTCGCCCGATGATCACAGATGTAACAGCGCAATTATCTGCCTTAAAAAACGCTGGAAAAAACATTTTATTCGAAGGCGCGCAAGGCACATTATTAGATATTGATTTAGGCACTTATCCCTTTGTGACATCTTCAAACACAACCGCAGGCGCGGTGAGCACCGGCACCGGATTTGGTCCGCGTTACATTGATGCAGTATTAGGCGTGACAAAAGCGTATGTCACGCGCGTAGGCGCAGGCCCTTTTCCTACGGAATTACACGATGATATTGGCAAATTAATTGCAGAACGCGGTAATGAGTTTGGATCTGTCACAGGGCGTCCACGACGTTGCGGTTGGTTTGATGCGTTATTAATGCGTCGCTCTGTTTTGGTGAATAGTTTATCGAGTTTGATTTTAACCAAATTAGACGTTTTGGATACGTTGTCGGAAATTAAAATTTGCACGGCGTATCGTTATCGCGGTGAGATTATGCATGATTTACCGATGGATTTGTGTGATATGCAAGAATGTGAGCCGATCTATGAAACGATGCCCGGTTGGCAAACATCGACATTTGGTGTCACGAAAATAGAAGATATGCCGATCGCTGCTAAAAATTATATTGCCCATTTAGAAGCATTATGTGGTGTGCCGATTGATATTATCTCGACGGGGCCAGAGCGAAATCAAACGATAGTCTTAAAACCCCCTTTTTAATAAAGGTTTAATATATGCTGTGTATGATATGTAATATAAATACCTATCAGAGAGCAGCTAAGAATGAGTAGATTTGATTATGGTCGTGTTCCCACTAATTTAAGCGATTTACTTCTAACGCCCCGCACAGCGACACCAGCACCAGCAATAGATACACGTACACCTGAAAACATTATCCAAGACTGCGGTCGTTTGGCTACAACATACGTGCCTTTCGGAGCAGATTATAGAACTATTAATTCGCTTTTCTTTTTTACACAAGCTGAGACAGTTCGCGACAGATTAAATACAAGTATCCAATTTTTTAACGCGGTGTTTGAAAGCAAAGTTTATAATCCTGATCAAGCATTGCCGTCTGCTTGGCAAGAGGCAATTTTTTCTGGTTATGAAGACGAACAAAGAAAAAATAATCAAGATTATGGATATGAAAGTTTCTTAGCCTATGTAAAAAAAATTGGCGCGCAGTACTTGCCGTCAGAGTATGTTCCTTATGGTACTGCAACTACCACCGCCGAATTACGATTCCCAAGTGCAAGTATTGCGGGTGGAAGAGACGTGAATGAATTCGCGCATCGCTTGTTAATCAATCATTATGGCAATGCGATATTGGCATCGCATGTACCCCATGAGACTGCATCGAATATAACAGATGAAAAGGCTATTCAATCTTATTTAGATATGCTGTGGCGTCAAAATGTTACTCATGTGATTTCTTTAGGTGGATTATCTACAAGGCTCCCCGTTTGGAATTATCCAGCAGGCAATCCTTTTAAAACAACACGACAAGAAATTGATGGGAAAAACATTGTTACATTAACAAATACCGAAACCAATGAACAACGCAATATTGTGCATAATGGATTTCCTGTTGAAGATCAAAACCCCTTGAATTTAAATAACGTGGATCTCTCAAAATTCTTTGCGACTTATGACGCGTATAATTCATCTGTGCCAACAGTCGTTTTAATGCATTGTGATTCAGGTGTGGGTCGTACGGGACAAGGATTGGAGATAATTGCAGTGTTGAATGAATATAATGCAGATCCTGCGTTTAAAGTGATTTGTAATCGGTTGCAAAATTTGTTATTAAATGAGCCAACCAATCGTATTGAAATACAAAAACACGCATTAATATTTTTTAACCATGCGGCAAACATATTATCGTTAAATTTAAGAAAAGTGCGTTATTGCATAGAAACACAGGAACAATTTAATGGCGCATTGTCTCAAGTGATCTTGCTTTTAGCATCAAAATCAAAGCAATTGTCTCACGAGCAAATGGCAGCGTTAAGAGTTAATCTGAACGCTCGTGAATCGGAGCATCATGACGCATTAGCAGAAGACGTACTTCAAATAGTGAGTGCTCCATGCAGTGCTGCAGGCAGTATTAGAAGTCATTTCGACGAGCAAGAAGAAAGGAATGTAGACAATGGCGATGACAACAGCGTTGTTGTCCTTGGCTTGTCAAGAACAGATTCACTGGTATTAGCAGCTGCTGCTGAAAGGCCATTTATTGCTAGAAAAAGATTACCTCCCCATAGCACACCTGATTCATCCGTAGATGTGAGTGGTAGTGAGTCGTCACAATCTTCATTACAATCATTGTTAGTTCCTCAGGGTCGTTTGGTTACAGGAGGTCTTTTCAGTAGTCATTCACCAGATCATCGTACACCCGATCGTAGTCGCCAGATTTCCTTTGCTGAAGATTTAGACGCATTAGCAGCGCACGATTTAGCGCACGATGCTACTCAGCCCTATCATGGTGATAACACACCTACTGTTTAAAAAATCCGGGGAGATGTTACAACTGACTCAATCTCCCCGTCATTTAATTGCGTCACAATCGCATCGCCCGTCATCACCTCATTACAATGTATAATTAATTTCCCTGACGTTTTTTTTCGGGTAATACTAAACCCACGTTGCAATATTTTTAACGGACTTAACGTTTCTAATACTTTTGCAATATGCGCTATTTTTTCCTGTTTATTTTTCAAATCATATTGCATCACGCGGATGAAATGCATTTCCAATTGATCAAGTAGTTGCGCTTGTTGTTTTAATTTTTCACCGGGATGTTGTAAGCGTTTTTGCAAATGCATCAAATGATTTTGATAGGATTTTATTTGCACGTGCATGATTTGAAATAAACGTTGATTATAACGCGATAATTGATTCAGTAATTCAGCGCGATCGGGCGAAACCATTTCTGCCGCAGCCGATGGCGTTGGCGCGCGAACATCTGCTACAAAATCCGCGATGGTAAAATCGGTTTGATGTCCAATGCCGGTGACGATAGGAATACTGCTTTCAAAAATCGCATGCGCAACAATCGCTTCATTAAAAGGCCATAAATCTTCGAGTGATCCACCACCGCGTGCCAATATTAATACATCACATTCTGCGTCTTGATTGGCTTGCTTTATCGCAGCCACAATTTGCAAGGCGGCTTTATCACCTTGCACTTGTGTAGGATAAATAATTAATGGGGTGCTCGGAAAACGTCGTCGCAGCACTTTTAAAATATCTTGCAGCGCTGCCGCCGTCTTTGATGAAATAATCCCGATCTGTTTGGGAAAAACGGGCAGGGATTTTTTATGTGCTTCATCAAATAATCCCGATTTTTCTAGCTCTTTTTTCAATTTTTCAAAAGCCATTTGTAATTTTCCACTGCCGGCCAATTGCACCTTCGACACAATCAATTGAAAATCACCGCGGGGTTCATATAAACTAACGTTGGCCTGAACAATCACTTCTTGCCCATTTTCCAGCGGAAAATCGATTTTTTGATGTTGAAAACGAAACAGCGCACAGCGAATTTGCGCCTGACTATCTTTCAATGAAAAATATAAATGTCCGGAGGAGGGTTTTGACAAATTCGAGATTTCCCCGGTCACTAATACCGCACCAAAATGTTCGCCCAATAACAGGCTTGTTTCGCTATTGAGCTGAGAGACAGTGTAAATGGGTGTGTCGTTCATAGAAAAAGTGTGGGGTGTGGGAGTGGGAGAGCAGTATATCAAAAATATGTTATCATGGTAAAAGTGGAATTTTATGAGAGAAGGATCTTGTTACATATGCGTAATCAAAAAGGCATCGCTGCACTTCTGCTTGTCGTAGTGATTATAGGTATCGCTACCATTATCACTTTGTTCAGTGCGGGTGTGATTGTCACCGATAATAAAATTTATAATAACATGCAAAATAATGCGATTGCGTTGAATGCGGCGCAGGCGGGTGTGGATTATGCGTTGGGGTATTTGAATTCGACTACCGCCAATCAAAATGGCGTTATTGTTACTGGTTTAACTAACTGTAGTTTAGCAGCAAACACTATTTGTTTAACAAATGGTGGTTCACCCACATCATGCGGTGCTTCACCACCAACATCTACCTTATCCAGCAATAATGCTACTTATACGATGAAATACGCGTGTGTTTCAGCAGGAAACACAAATTTTTTAACAATTTCTTCAGCTGGCACTTCAGCGGATGGTAATGCCACAAGAACTGTCACAGAAACTGTATATCGATATTTTGGGGGTGGTGCGCCGGTTGTTCTTTATGGGACTGGAAATAGTGGCGCTCCAGCGTTAACACTGAATCAATCCGCGCATCTCTATAACACCGTAACAGGTTCGACGCAATCAGTTGATACTTATCAAGCTGTACCTGCTGATGATGGCGCAATTTCAATATCAGGCTCTGGTCCCGCACAGACTTGTGGTGGCGCAACAGCAGGATCTCCGCCCACCTGCCCTGGCGGAACTTATACGTGTTCGGGTTTTGAATCAATTCCGCCAGCTGTATCTCCAGCAACCAGTTGTCAGGATATTAATTTCAGCGATAACAATATAAAAAATATACAAGCCCAAGCCAATACAGCTACTGCTTTCCAGGCAGCTTTTTTGGGGCAAACGCTTGCTAGTATGCAGCCAACGGCTAATTATACGGTGACTTGCACTTCTAGTCCGACTTTTGCTGCAGCCACGACCCTCACGGCCGGTGGTGCATGTACTTGCACGGGAACAAATTGCGCTACAACTGCGTTGAATGGCCTAAACGGTAAAACTGTTTTTATGGAAATGAATGCAAATACTTTAACCCTTACACTGAATGGAATTACAATGGGTACTTCTGGATCACCGTCCTATTTGATAGCGGTGAATTGTGCTGCCGGTCTGGGTGCCTGTACAGGAGCTAGGACGGGTGCATCATTAAGTTTGATTAACAACAATACTATTGCTGGCGGTCTATACAGTGACAGTCCTATTTCATTAGCAAGTTCTGCTTCAGATACAGGCGCTATTCTCACGTCAAGCTCGGTCATTCTTAACAAAAGCGACACCTTCACCGGGTCTATTTATGCGCAGACATTAACGTTAGATAAGAGCTCGTCAATAACATATGACGGGGTGAACGGTGTTTTGGGCGGCAGTAATGCAGCACAATACGGCATCGTCACCGGCAGCTGGAAAGATTTTTAGGTTTAAAAACACGGTATTGACGAATTTCGTGTCTCGTATAAACTCGTTTGAATTTTACAGCTCCGCGTGTATGTGCTATAGTAATAACTAGTCAGACTGGTCATTACGAGGTGATACATGCCTACCATTCACCAATGGGCGCTTCAAGACGCTAAGTCGCATTTTAGCGAAGTGGTTAAAAAAGCGGAACAGGAAGGTCCGCAAGTTATTTCTGTTCGGGGTAGACCGGCGGTCGTTATGATTTCACAAAAAGAATATGCGGCGTTGATTGCACCGGAAGAATCCCTGGTTGATTTTTTGAGAAAATCACCATTGACGGGGCTTGATATTGAATTTGAGCGTGATAAATCATTACCTCGAGAAGACATTGATTTAAAAACGGAAAAAATCGGGGCGGGTGCGTTTAAAGCAAAATGTTTGGGTTTGTTAGATGAGGTTGAAAAAAAACACCTGCAATTAGTGATTACAAAACATGGAAAATCAGTAGCTATGTTAACACCCATTGAAAACAAAAAATCTTTATTTGGTTGTATGAAAGGCAGTGTGATCATTAATGGGGATATTGTTGCGAGTACTGACGAAGAATGGGAAGCAGATAAATAATGTCAGGGTTATTGCTGGATACACATGTTTGGATTTGGTTGAATGAAGGATCATCTGAATTAAACTCAGCGAATGTTCGCGAAATTGATCATGCAGCAGGGCAGGGCGAGTTATTTGTTTCTGCTATTTCAGTATGGGAAATTGCGATCTTAGTGGCCAAAAAGAGGATTTTATTACGCACTTCTATTCGCGATTGGATTGAGCAGGCGTTATCTCAGCCTGGCATTAGATTGATGCCTTTATTGCCGAACATTGCAGTTGAAAGCACATTATTGCCAGATGGACTAAATGCGGATCCTGCCGATCGTATCATCGTAGCCACAGCGCGTGTAAAATTACTGACATTGATGACGCATGATGCAAATATACAGCAGTATGCAAAATCAGGTTTTATTGCAACAAAAAAAGCGTAGTTATCTTCCCCGGGAATTTAAAATAGTAATTATTTTCCCCACCTTCGCCCACGTCTCCGCATATTCTTTTTCACAATCCGAATCATAAACAATACCGCCACCGGCATAACAATGCATTTTATTTTTATCTGCAATAACCGTGCGAATCGCGATATTACTATCCAAACTACCTGAAATATCCGCATAAAATAAACTGCCGCAATAAATGGAGCGGCGATGCGGCTCGAGAGATTCGATGATTTTCATCGCTTGAATTTTGGGGGCGCCGGTGATAGATCCGCCTGGAAAACAGTTTTGTAATAAATCTAGGCTGGTTTGATCTTCTAATAATTTCCCTGTAATTGTGCTTACCAAATGATGCACAGCGCTAAAACTTTCTAACGCGCATAATTGAGATGCGTGTACTGATCCAGGGATACAAGAACGCGATAAATCATTTCGTAATAAATCAACAATCATCGTATTTTCAGCGCGGTCTTTTTCACTGTTTAATAATTCTTTCGCTGATTGTGCATCTAAAACAGAATCAGAAAAACGTTTTGATGTGCCTTTTATTGGTTTGGTTTCAACAACGCGCTCAGTGACTTTAATAAAGCGCTCGGGTGATAAACTCAACACAGCAGCATTTTCTAATTGCATAAATGCGGCGTAGGGGGCGGGATTTTTTTCACGTAGAATTTTATAAGCATGCCACGATGAGCCTGTAAATTCAGCGGAAAAACGTTGCGCTAAATTTACTTGATAACAGTCACCCGCGATAATATGTTTTTTGATTCTATCAAATGCATCTTGATAATAATCGCGTGACATGTTGGATTTGAAATTTTTCGTGAGCGAAAAATTCTTTTGTTTAGGTGGTTTTGTATTTAATACCCCTAAAATTTTTTTTATCTTTGGATGATTAAAATCATGCGCGCTTGTGAAAAATGTTTTTTGCAGTTGATGATCGACAACGATGCTCCAGTCATAAATACCGACAACTGCTTGTGGTAATGCAATATCATTGATTGCAATATCGGGAATTGTTTCGAGTGATCGACCAATGTCATAACTGAGATAACCGATGGCGCCGATGGTGAAGGGAAGCGGTGAGACGCGAGAAATATAGTCTCTGCGAAGATCATCTAATTTCCGCCGAATTTCTTCGAAACTGTTTTCGGTGTTCGATATAATTTCAACAGGCTCTGCCGCAATAATATCGTAACGCCCCTGATTTTGTTGTGGCAAACAAGAATCGAAAAAAACCGCATAAGGCAAATGCACGAAATGTTCAAAAAGTTCGGCGGCGTTTTTTGAGTAGGGTAATTCTTGTGTGTGCATAGGCACGTAATGTACCATCATTTTTATGAATATTTTAGCATTTGATACAGCCACCGACGCTTGTTCCGCCGCATTAAAAGTAGGCGATCGCATTTTTTCGCGTTTTGAAATCGCGCCACGTCTGCACGCAAAATTATTATTACCTATGATTCAAGATTTATTAAATGAAGCAAATATTCAGTTGGCACATTTAAATGCGATTGCTTTTGGATGTGGTCCTGGCAGTTTTATGGGCGTACGTTTGGCAACAGGGATGGCGCAAGGACTGGCATTTGGCGTGCAAATTCCGCTTATCCCCGTTTCTACATTACAAACATTAGCGCAAGCAGCGTATGTTAAAAACGGCAGTTGCCGCAAAATAGCTGCTGGTTGGGATGCACGCATGAGCGAGATTTACTGGGGTTTGTATGCAATTGATGACGATGGCATCATGCAACCCCAACAAGACGAAGCACTCTCTGCGCCCGAAAAAATTGACAGGGAAATGTTATCGAGCGTAGGATACGCCTTCGCTGGAAATGTTTTTTCAGATGACACTTATCCGGATGCAAAAGCAATGTTAACAATTGCCACATCAAAATATGCGCTAGGAGAAATGATTTCTTCGGAAAATGCGCATCCGCATTATATTCGACACGTGGTGTACAACCACAAATAATTTCTCCCTACAAAGATTCAAAGAAGCCGAGCGAAAGCTTGAGCGAAGATAAATATAAAATCCAACGAACAGAGCGATGCAGAAATTCATATGACAAAAATCAACATCAAAAAACCTTTAAGTCTTATCAGTCTTGTTGCCATCAACGTAATCGCCATCGACAGCTTACGTGGTTTACCTTTCAGCGCAGAATATGGTTTTTCTGCTGTATTTTATTATTTATTAGCAGCGATTACTTTTTTTATTCCCGTGTCTTTGGTATCAGCAGAATTAGCAACGGGTTGGCCCGAAACGGGCGGTTTATATGTGTGGGTGCGTGAAGCGTTTGGAAACAAGGTGGGATTTCTCACGATTTGGATGCAATGGTTTTATAATATTGCATGGTATCCCACCATTATGTCTTTTATTGCAGTGTCTATTGCTTACATGATTAATCCTGCGTTATCACACAGTAAATTATTTATGTTGTGCACAGTGATGATTGTTTTTTGGGGTTGCACGCTGGTGAATTGTTTGGGAATGCGTATTGCCAGCTGGGTCAGCACGTTTTCCGCTATTGTTGGCACCATCATTCCTATGCTGTTAATCGTGGTGTTGGGTGTGATTTGGATGGAGATGGGAAAACCTATCGATGTTGCATTTACCACACACGCTTTTTTCCCCAATTTAAAACACGCGGATAATCTCGTATTGTTTATTACGATTTTATTTAGTTTGGTGGGTATGGAAATGTCGGCATCTCACGCGCGTGAGGTGAGAAATCCGCAGCGTGATTATCCTAAAGCCGTGTACTATTCAATTTTAATTATTTTAACAACGCTCGTGCTGGGATCGCTTGCTATTTCGATGGTGGTTCCTGCGCACCAATTAAATATTGTGTCTGGATTATTGCAAGCATTTGAATTATTTTTTCAGAAATTCCACATGATGTGGTTTATGCCAATTTTAGCACTCATGCTTATTTTCGGCGCAATTGGTGGTGCAGCTGCATGGATGTTGGGGCCTAGCAAAGGGATGTTGGCTGCATGCAAAGACGGATCCTTACCTCAATCACTCGGAAAAATTTCAAAGAATAATACGCCGGTGCGCATTTTATTATTGCAAGGTGCGATTTTTACGGTCATGTGCTCCGCATTTATTTTAATGCCATCGGTAAGCAGTGGATTTTGGGTATTATCCGATGTCACCGCAATATTGGCATTATTGGTTTATGTAGTGATGTTTCCCGCCGCGATCGTTTTACGCTATAAATTCCCTAATAAAGCGCGCGCCTTTAAAATTCCTGGTGGAAAATTGGGGTTGTGGTTTACCTGTTTATTGGGCTTGCTGACATCATTGGCGGGCGTTGTGATTGGATTTTTTCCACCCTCACAGATTCCAGTAGGTAATCTTGCGACCTATGAAATTATTATTTCTACCGGGGTGTTGGTTGGATGTTTGGTGCCGTTTTTATTTATGGCAATGACAAGATATAATAAATTAAAGTGACGTAAACTATCAGCAGGCACGCGCCAGTGATATAGTTTAGAAGCGCTCGCGTGAGCGAGTGCGAAAGTGCAAACGAGAGCAGTGAAATTCTCACCGCGCTCTTGCTAACGCAAGTGCTTCTAAACTGTATCACTGGTGCAGTGTAAAGTTGAGAATGGTGTTAACAACGCGCTTCTGTGGCGCTTCGATTTTAGTATAGTGCTTGTTGCGAAGATCTACAGTAGCACACCCGGCAGGGTGTGCGTTTTGCAGTGAACACAATATTCAACACGATAACAAGGAGTGTTTTTTATGAAAGCAACATGGATCGTTATCATTTTAGGACTCACTGTTTGCACATCCATTTTCGCAGCAGAAGATTCAGATCAGGCAATCAATATATTGTCAGCGCAACAAGTGGTTAATGAAAAAGCCATTTCAGATCTGCAATCGAATGTGAAAATACAGCTGGCGCAGATACAAACAGAGATTCAACAAATTCAAGCGCAATTGGCAAGCGCGTCGAAACCAGGTTCTGTGCCAGTGGTGACAGCAACGCCGGGCCCGGCGCAATAATTTTGTAGAGACGTCGATTCATCGCGTCTCAGATCTTCGATCAACCTGGATGCTCGAAATAATCACACCACTTTGAGTGCATTGATCACGTATCACCATTCATCAAAGATCTGAGACGCGATGAATCGACGTCTCTACGAAATACTTCAACCCACCTAACAATTTCTGCTGTTCTTCATCCAACACTTTATTTTTCATTAACTGATCAATTTCAACCAGCGCATTTTCTCGTGTTAATTTTTTTTCACCACGAAAATCAATGGGCGTTGTTTTCAGATATTCCTCAAAATCGTGCTGATATTTTTCAGAAAGATGCTCACGAAAATGACGTCCTAAAATACGCATCGCTTGTGCTTGTCGAACTGGGTGTTGAATTTGCAGTGCAACGCTTTCTTTTTTATCGTCTTTTGCCGCATGAAATTGACGAAACACATTTTCTTCTTTCGGCGTTGGAAAATCGATCATATATAATGCAGCGTCTGCATCACATCCTGATACTTCCGGATATTTTTCATGTTGATAAAAGTCACTGATTGCTTTAAAAAGCACGGAATTTTTTTCGAGCCACGATTGATTGTCTACAAAAATATTTTTTCGATCATCAGACAGTAAATTTAAATAACGGTCTTTGATCGGTAAAAAAATGGGTGGTTCTGCCAAACGTTTCCGTAAAATTTTGGTTGTTTTTTTAATGGCATTGCTTTTTGTATTGATTAAATCGCTATTATCTAATCTTAACCATACCGATTGATTTTTATAATGTTGGTGTTGACCTAAATGAATAACGGGTGCGATAAATTGTGATGCCGCACCAATTTTTGCGTTAACCATAAAACCCATAGTGACGTTTTTATCTGCAATTTTCAGCGCAGAGTCAGCAGCGGCAATTCTATTTTCATCTATTTTCTTTTGAAAATAATCTGTCACAAAGTGCCACATCGTTTTATCTTCATGCAATTTTTTTGCCAATGCCAGTGTTACCTCAACATCAAACATCGCATTATGTGCTTGACCATGCGCAAAATGATTACTTAAATTAATATTTTCTAACTTAAGGCTCACGACCCCTTTATTGCTCGGCCAAATCAAATGGTCTTTTTTAAATAAATAATAAAGCAAAGTGATTGGATAAATATCCATGCGTCCACAGTTATTTGCATATTGATGCGTGTAGGGTGGTAATAAATTTTTATAAAATGAAAAACGTAAAAATTCATCGTCAAATCCGAGTGTGTTATAACCAACGCTGATGGTATTGGGCGTATTAAATAGTGCGTGAATTTTTTGCATCGCATCGTATTCTGATATGCCTTTTGAAAATTGATCTACGCCAATGCGATGTGTTATCACCGCACCTGGCGATGGAATGACGTCATTATTTAGTGTCACTTGAATTTCGTCGCGCGATAATTCATTGAATGATTCATCTGTGCGGATAGCGGCGAATTGTAATACTTGATCAAAGCATTTATTTAATCCGGTAGTTTCGATGTCGTAGAAAAGATAGGTTGGGTTTGGCATAACATTCCAATTTATTCTAATGAAAAATATAAAAAGTAACTCCACCGCTCAGCAATATACCCAACAAAAACAGCGAGGTGCGTAGTGCAAATTGCCTGGGTGTTGTGCTCCACAATAAAATAAATTTCGATATAAAAGTAGCCAATAAGGCGACATATAAAATCAAACTGGCAGAGCCACTGGTTAATTGATTGTCCAAATATAACAAAGCGGTTGCAAGAGTAATACCATGGATTTCAAACAATCCGCCTAAAAATGAAATAAGCATTAAACCATTTGTACCAACAAAGTGTTTTGCTATCGTAACAATAGTTAATACCAGGCCAATAAAAATAGTGGTGCGAAATAATGATGACCAGCTAAATTGACTTTCGATGGACAATTCCACATGTTTTTTCGATTCTTGAAAATGTAATAAAAAAATAGCAAAAACAATGCTCACTAACACCATCGCAACAATGGGTTTTATCACAAATAACAGTAAATGGGGTGATGCCACAAATATAATTGCAGATACTTCGATGAGCATGGCTAAATTAGCAATAATGGCAGAAGCAATAATGGCGCGTTGTGACTCAGAATGTTCTTTCAATAGACGAGATAGATTGGCGTATATCAATGTACTTGATATAAAGCCGCCCAATAAACCTGTCATCGCCATTCCAAAGCGTTCACCAAAAAGTCGGATGGATACAAAACCAATAAATTGAATCGCAGCAAGGGTGACAATCAAAATACCAAAATAATACGGATTAAAGAGCCCCCACGGATCAATAATTCGATTGGGTAAAATGGGCAATATGCCTAATATAAAAATAATAAATATAATGGCGGTTTCAATGGTATGCGGTTTGAATTTTTTTCTGGCAAGAATATGTAATCGTTGTCGTTCTATCAGAACGAGTAACACTAATGCGCTGATGATAGCAGCCAGGAGTCGTGATGATGGAATCAGGTAACCAATGCAAAAAACAATACCCGCAGATACTTCGGTTGTAATACCAAAGCCCATTTTCTTTTTTGTTTTTTTAGTTGATTGAAAATAGCCGAGCAAAATAATGCTAAATACAAATACACTAATTATTAGTGTTAAAGCCAGTTCATGTAATGTAGCTGCTAATGTACCCAACAATGCAAATAAAATAAATGTGCGAATGCCAATGGGTTCTATACCTTCGAGATGACTGTGTTCTCGTTCAATACCGATCAGCAGACCGATAAAAAGCGAAATCACAAATGATAAAAAGATTTGTAACATTTCAACGTTCCGTTGTTGGCATGCAATGTATTACCACACTGACTATTTCTGGAATATCATGTATGGCTTCGCGATATTTTGTTGTTAATTCCGTTGTGGAAATATTTTTGATTGCGTCAATGGGAATGTAAATTTCGATATATAAATGACCCTCTAAATAATGCAGCGTCATTCTTTTTATGGCTGAATAACCAGGCAATGCTGCCCATCTGGCTTCCACAATTTTTTTAACCGCTTCCCGATTGGGTAAATAAATCGAAGGTCTTCCGGTCTCATCATCTTCGGGATCGATGTGAACGATAACATCTTTTACCTGTTTAATTGTTTTTAATAATTTCAAATGCACTTCTTCACCAATGTGATGACCTTCAGAGACGCTGATAAAAGGATCAACGATAATATGAAGATCGACAAAGATAGTGCCGCCATGCATGCGTGTGCGCAATTGATGAATTGAACGAACACCTGAAACACTGTTAATCGACTCTATTATTTTTTGAAGGGTTTTCTCATCCACGCCGCGATCAATTAATTCTTGCGACGATTGCCATATCATTTTGATTGCCATTTTGACAATCAAAATAGCGA
This sequence comes from Gammaproteobacteria bacterium, assembly GCA_013287505.1. Lineage (GTDB taxonomy): Bacteria > Pseudomonadota > Gammaproteobacteria > Coxiellales > Coxiellaceae > 2-02-FULL-42-43. The sequence continues at coordinate 7,213 of JABDDR010000019.1, read as the reverse complement.
TAATAATAGCGCCAATGGCATCCAGCCATGGCCATCCAATCATGCTACCCAAGACACTGATTAATACAATAATAGAAACAAACACATCACTGCGTTTATGCCATGCATTGGAAACAAGTAATTTCGAATTAATTTTTTCGCCTTGTTTTTTGGAATAATGAAACAGCCATTCGTTTGTAATGATCGAAGCAATTGCCACAACAATCACAGGCAGTGTGGGTTTTAGAAAAGTATGGTGGATTAAACGCATCATGGCTTCATCAAAAATGACCACGGCTACTGCTGTTAAAATTAATGCGATGACCATCGTTGCAATCGTTTCAATGCGTTGATGACCATAAGGATGCTCTTTGTCGGGATGCGCAATGCTCGCATTTGCCGCAAAAAAAACGAGTGCGTCACTGACCAAATCTGATAGCGAATGAACGCCGTCCGCTATTAATGCAGCGGAATGGCCGATTTTGCCGATCACAATTTTAAACACTGCCAGCAATGCATTCATGCCGGCATTGATGATCGATACGATTAAAATCGTTTTTTCTTTAATATTGTTTTCCATCTGTCCATTTTAACGCGTTTTTCGATATTGTTGTATGTTTAAATATGATACCATTGCGCCATCTTTAGGCATTTTATGTGTTATTTTAAGTAGTTACGTACATATATGGCGACTCACAATCCGATTAAAGACGCAATATCAAAGTCCTATCAGCACGGCTTTGTCACAGACATTGAAATGGACACGTTACCTCCAGGTATTAATGAAGACGTGATTCGCTTTATTTCTGCGAAAAAAAAAGAGCCTGCATTTTTATTGGAATTTCGCTTAAAAGCGTATCGTCATTGGTTGACCATGACATTTCCCAATTGGGCACAATTAAAAGTCGATCCCATTGATTATCAAGCGATCAGCTATTATTCAGCACCGAAAAAGAAATTAAATAGCCTGGATGAAGTGGATCCGAAATTATTAGAAACCTATGAAAAGCTCGGCATTCCATTACATGAACGCGCTGCATTAGCAGGCGTTGCTGTCGATGCTGTATTTGATAGTGTTTCTGTGGCAACGACATTCAAAGGAAAGTTAAAGGAAGCTGGGGTTATCTTCTGTTCGTTTTCTGAAGCGGTGCAAGAACACCCTGAATTAATCGAAAAATATTTAGGATCAGTTGTTTCCTATCGCGATAATTTTTTTGCCACGTTAAATTCAGCAGTATTTACCGATGGATCATTTGTATATATTCCAAAAGGTGTGCGTTGCCCGATGGAATTGTCAACTTATTTTCGCATTAACGCTGCAAATACAGGGCAATTTGAACGCACGTTAATTATCGCAGATGATGATAGTCATGTGAGTTATTTGGAAGGGTGCACAGCGCCCATGCGTGATGAAAATCAATTGCATGCGGCAGTCGTTGAATTGGTTGCGCATAAAAACGCTGTCATAAAGTATTCTACGGTGCAAAATTGGTATCCCGGAGATGAAAATGGTAAAGGCGGTATTTATAATTTTGTCACAAAACGCGGTATGTGTGACGGCGATCATTCTAAAATTTCATGGACGCAAATTGAGACGGGTTCTGCGATCACATGGAAATATCCCAGCGTAATTTTGCGCGGTGATTATTCGGTCGGTGAATTTTATTCGGTGGCATTAACGAATCATTACCAACAAGCCGATACTGGTACCAAAATGATTCATGCGGGAAAAAATACCAAGAGCACGATTATTTCAAAAGGGATTTCTGCGGGGCGTGCGCAAAACAGTTATCGCGGTTTGGTGCGTGTGTCACCTGCAGCAGAAAATGCGCGCAATTACACGCAATGTGATTCATTGTTAATTGGCGATCAATGTGGTGCGCATACATTTCCAACCATTATTGCTAAAAATAAATCAGCACATATTGAGCATGAAGCCACAACATCGAAAATCAGCGAAGATCAATTATTTTATTGTCGTGCGCGGGGTATTACATCCGAAGATGCGGTGTCGATGATTGTGAATGGATTTTGTAAAACGGTATTTCAAGAATTGCCGATGGAGTTTGCCGTTGAAGCGCAAAAGTTGTTGGCGGTGAGCCTTGAAGGATCTGTGGGGTGAGTCGTAGAGACGCCGATTTATCGCGTCTCCGGCATACGATTAACACTGATGTGAGTTAGAGATTTGAGACGCGATAAATCGGCGTCTCTACGAACAGGTGATTAAATGTTAATAATTAAAAATCTACACGCCAATGTCGGCACCACCAAAATCCTCAAAGGCATTAATTTAAATATTAACGCTGGCGAAGTACACGCCATCATGGGACCGAATGGTTCCGGTAAAACAACACTTTCAAATATTTTGGCAGGTCGTGATGGTTATACAGTCACACAAGGCGAAATATTATTTTGCGGTAAAAACCTACTGGATTTATCGATCGAAGCGCGCGCCGCAGCAGGATTATTTTTAGCAATGCAATATCCCGTCGAAATTCCCGGCGTGAATAATTCTTATTTTTTAAAAACAGCATTGAATGCTATTCGCAAACAACGCGGTGAGCAACCCATCGACGCATTTGAATTTTTGCAATTAATTAAAAATCATTTGGCCGATGTGGGCATGGATGAAGCATTTTTAAAGCGTGCTGTAAATGCCGGATTTTCTGGCGGTGAAAAAAAACGAAACGAAATTTTGCAAATGCTATTATTACAGCCAAAATTAGCGATTTGCGATGAAACCGATTCTGGTTTGGACGTGGATGCATTGCAAGTGGTGGCAAAAGGCGTGAATCAATTACGTGGTCCTGATCGCGCCATTTTATTGATTACGCATTACCAAAGATTATTGGATTATGTGACACCTGATTTTGTGCATGTATTATCAAACGGAAAAATAGTGAAATCAGGCGATAAAACGTTAGCGATTGAGATTGAGAAAAATGGTTATATCGAACGCTAATGATTTACGACCTTTATTTCCAGGCATTTTTTGTCAGGGACCTCTGTGCGTGCGCACACAAGAAACGGATAACATATTTGATTTGACGATTGAACCTGAAGCCGATTCACTGACAAAACTATTTTTTATTTTACCCAATGATGTGGTTGAAAAAAAATATCATATTAATGTGAATTTTAATCATGCCAATGCAAGTGTTCATATTTTTGGTTTATACCAAATGTGCGATCAACAATCGATTGAGATTAAAACTACGATCAACCATTTGATGCCGCATTGCTCCAGCAAACAATTATGGAAAGGAATTTTGAATGATTCTGCCAAAGCGCTTTTTGAAGGCAGAATTATTGTCTCGCCAAATGCGCAAAAAACAGATGCGCAATTATCCAATAAAAATCTATTGTTATCGAATAGCGCGGAAATTAATACAAAACCCATATTAGAAATTTATGCGGATGATGTGAAGTGTTCGCATGGTGCAACGGTGGGTTGTCTGGATGACAATGCATTATTTTATTTGCGTGCGCGGGGGATTGAGCATGATATAGCGCGCCAATTGTTAATTAAAGCGTTTGCGGATGAGATTTTAACGCCATTTTCAACTATACCTGTGATTGGAGCAAACGAGTAGCAAACAGGTGTTAGCGATAGTCTTACATTTGCACTTGCTAGTGAAATAGTTTAGAAGCACTTGCGTTAGCAAGCGCGATGAGAATGTCACTGTTCTCATTCACTACTTTCGCGCTTGCTAACGCAAGTGCTTCTAAACTTTATCACTGGCGCAGCGTTAAAGTTGAGAATGGTGTGATTTTCGATTTAATATGAGTGTGTGTTAGCAGCGATGGAAGCGGAAGCGACAGCGACCGCGTAAATTATGAATAAATCAGATTTCCCTATCTTCAACCACCACCCATCACTCGTCTTTCTCGACAGTGCATCAACCGCACAAAAGCCATACTCGGTAATTAATGCAGAACTGTCATGCTATCAAGACAATTATGCCAACGTGCACCGCGGCATTTATCAATTAAGCGAATCTGCAACCGCTGCGTTTGAAAATGCACGCCAAAAAGTCGCAGATTTTATCAACGCACAACACGCACACGAAATTATTTTCACCAAAGGCACAACAGAATCAATCAATCTTGTGGCCCAGAGTTTTGGTTTCTCCCACATAAAATCCGGCGATGAAATTATTGTTTCCGCCATGGATCATCATTCCAATATTGTACCTTGGCAATTATTATGTGAACGTGTGGGCGCCACATTAAAAGTAGTGCCGTTGAATGATTGTGGCGAATTAGATTTTTACACATACGAAAAATATTTAAATGAAAAAACAAAATTAGTCGCATTGATTCATGTGTCGAATGTATTAGGCACAATTAATCCCGCAAAAAAAATTATTAAAGCTGCGCACGCAAAACATATTCCTGTTTTATTAGATGGCGCGCAAGCGGTAGGCCATATTTCTGTTGATGTGCAAGATCTGGATTGTGATTTCTACGCATTTTCAGCGCATAAATTATATGGTCCGACAGGTGTGGGCGTTTTATTTGGCAAAACAGGTTATTTAGAAAAAATGCCACCGTATCAAGGCGGTGGTAGTATGATTAGCCGTGTAACATTTGAAAAAACTGTTTTTAATGAATTACCTTATAAATTTGAAGCGGGCACACCGAATATTGCTGGCGTTATGGGTTTGGGTGCCGCAATTGATTATGTAAACAGTGTTGGTCTTGAAAAAATAAGTGCGCATGAAAATCAATTATTAACTTATGCAACCCATGCATTAGAAAAAATAAAAGGCTTAACCATTTTTGGCACATCTCAAAATAAATCCAGCGTAATTTCTTTTGCATTGGATTTTGCACATCCACACGATGTCGCCACCATTTTAGATCAATCTAACATTGCGGTGCGTGCTGGACACCATTGCGCGATGCCATTGATGGATTATTTAAATGTCCCTGCATTAACACGTGTTTCATTCGGTATTTATAATGTTTTATCGGATGTCGACAAATTGATAGCAGGACTAAATAAAGTGAATGAGTTATTTTCGTAGAGACGCGATTCATCGCGTCTCCCCAAATTGTGCAGAGATATATGTCAGACTTACGTGAACTATACCAAGAATTAATCATCGACCACGGCCGTCATCCCCGCAATTTTAAATGCATGGATAACGCAACAGTCTCGAAAGAAGGATTTAATCCCTTATGCGGCGATCGTCTCACCTTATTTTTAAAAATAGAAAACAATATAATCACAGATGCTTGCTTTCAAGGATCCGGCTGCGCGATTTCAATGGCATCAAGTTCGTTGATGACAGAAAGTTTAAAAGGAAAAACGATTACTGAGGCAAAAAAAATATTTGATGCATTCCATGCCATGGTGATAAACAAAGATGAATCCAACATGACTTTACTCGGTAAATTAGCGGTATTAAAAGGCGTATGCGAATATCCCGCGCGCGTAAAATGCGCAACGTTAGCATGGCATACCATGATAGAGGCGATTACTTTATGATTTCATTCACTGAACCCGCAAAAAAACACATCCAAAAAATGCTCATCAACCGCGGTGAAAATCCCGCCTTCCGCATATCCGTCAAAAAAACTGGCTGTTCTGGCTATATGTATGTGCCCGAAATTGTTAACACCAAAAAAGAAACGGATATCGAAATACGCGAACCGGATTTATTAATTTATATTGATCGTGATTCGCTGCCAATGCTGGATGGCACGGTGGTTGATTATGTGCAAAAGAATTTAGGGCTATCGCAATTAATATTTAATAACCCGAATGCGGAAAGTTTGTGTGGGTGTGGTGAGAGTTTTAATTTGAAAACAAAATAAAAAAATTAAACCTCTAGCGAAGCGGCATTATTTTCTCTTGCAACTGTTGCAATTTTATTATGGTCAGAGAACATGTTGGTGATAATGTGCTTGGAGTAATGACACGCGATTTTTTCAACAAACACCGGAAATTGTTCCGCTGAAAGATGATTCGCACCATCCGAAATAGTTCTCACAATCACAAATGGAATTCTGTAATCGTGACATACTTGTGCCACTGCCGCACCTTCCATTTCAACAGCCAATGTGTCAGGCTGTTGACGCATAATATCTGCTAGTTGTTGCGGATTATCAATAAACTGATCTCCCGTTGCAATGATGCCAGACACACATTTTGGATTGGGATTAACAACTTCTAAAGCTGTTAATTCACGCATAATATTTTCGCAAAACGATTGCGTTTTTAATAAATCAGAAGCTGCTCTGTGTGCACGTCGAGCCAATTCCAGATCTGCTTTAAATAAAATCATTCCAGTCAGTGGAATTTCACCGTCAGGAAAAAATTTTGATTTCATGTCGTGCTGAAATAATTGCGATGAAATAACAATATCACCAATATTCAAATCAGGTGTTGATGCACCCGCAACGCCAGTAAAAATTAATTGATTTATTTTAAATTTTTCAATTAAAGTTGCAGCGGTTGTTGCGGCCGCTACTTTTCCCCATCGTGAAAAAACCAGAACAACGTCATGCCCATTTAATTTTCCGGCATGATATATTCTGTTTCCGTGCATAATGCTTTCAATATCGGTCATCTGAGAAAGAAGAATGTCTACTTCTTGCGGCATAGCGCCCATGATAGCGGTTTTCATCTCATACCTTTATTTTAAAGAAAAATTTAAAAATTAGCATACACGCATCAAGCGGGTTTTTTTCATTAAGCATAACAGAAGAAATCCATTCAGTTGTTTTTGTTATGACATCAGTTATATCGCTACTAAAAATGTGATCCGCACCTTGAACAATAATTTTTTCTTTGTTTTGTGCGGAGGATATTTCATCAATACGTTGTGCATTATGTGCCGAAAAATCTTTTAAAAGTTGATCACCGATGGCATTGAAAACACTTCCTGATGTTTACTTAAATTTTCCGGTTCTTTTTTAGCCTGTTAAATTCGCATGCGAATTCTAGCCCATTTCTAATATCCTTGTAAGTCCTTCTTTGCCGATTAAAATATGCTAAAAAAGTTAATTTTATAAGTTTCATGGATATTAATGTGTACATTTTAAATTTGTATGCGATATACCCGACGCAAAGTGTGTACTGCAAAAAATGCGATTGCACATATTCATGATATTACAAATAATCATACAAAAGAGCATATTGAGCGATGGGGTGGTTCTGTTATATTGCGTGCAAATGAAGGTGGTGGTGCGTCGGTGGTGATTATGTAGCCGATTTGGAAAGCAT
>JABDDR010000018.1 GCA_013287505.1 Gammaproteobacteria bacterium | reverse complement strand
GTGGTCGGTATGTTACCATACAATCAACCAAAAGAATTCCCTGTCATTTTATGGTTAAGCAGTAAATAAATCCAATTGATGTTTTTTATATCGAAGTATAAAATATGTAGCAACCAAAGACGTGTCAGTTGAATTACCGTTTCGCGAAAATACACTGTAAAGCATGTCTCGAAGTCTGCGCATAAATGGCTCCTAATTTATCGGGTTTTTGTTATTCGTATAACATACTCGGAAATTTCTACGGATAAAATAACATGAGCGATGCTTTGATCAGTGGATCTACTAAAAAATATCCTCCGCTCTTATCTCTATTTATATAATCCTGCTCTTCTAAAAGTTTCAGTGATTTTATCACAGCCCCACTACTAAAATTTAATTTGTGTAATTCGGATGCGCTTGTTAAACCTTTAGTGACTCCTTGAGAAATAGCAATCAACAATTTTTTTTGCGACATATTTAAAGATCCCAGCTCTTTGGCAATTTTTGATTTTTCTTGCAAAATATACTCATGCCATAAACTGGATACAACGGACTGAGTTGGCGGTTTATCTTCACAAGAACTCCATATTTTATCGCACAGCACATTCACATAATACGGGTAACTTACCATATGTAAAGTTACTGTTTGGTGAGTTATTGACGACATTGTGAGAAAAAAGTAACTGCAGTAAAAGAACGTTTAGGTTTCATGATGTGATATTACACTGTTGATTTCATTTGTCATAATGCTTAAACCCGAAGTAGCAAAGCAAAATACCGATTGCAAAATCAATACCGGCTGCTGAATAAAGAACATGAATATTTTGCATAAAAAGAATCGTTGCTTTATCAAGAAACCGCGGGTAGAAAAAAATACTCGACCCTTTTAATAAAACTATCCAAGAAAAAATGGTGATAATTACTCTCCAATGCCATTGCCAAATGTTATGACTAACAACCATTAGTATCCCGATAGCAAGCGTAAAAAATCCGGTGATAAATAGCAGCGGTTTATCATTCATTAACCCATCAATGTAAATGATAAACTGATGCATATTTATCAACATTGCAAAACTGAGGATGAGTAAATAGATCCCAAGTACCTTGCTTAAAAATTTAGAAACATGCATCAAAATATCTCCCTATAAAATGCGACGAATAGTGCAGCCAAATTATACCGTATTTTTACAGGTTTTTTTATTTTCAAATCAATGTAGGATGCGGGCAGCAAACAGTAAAGTGGGGGGAATGAAGGGGATCCTTATGAAGCTATGTTCATAGATTACAGGAACTCAGATTTTAATTTTACAGTGAAAAAGATCAACGTTAGAAGTATTATCATCAGAACGTCAATTAACAGAAGATGAACGTGCACGCGCTCGCATGTCTATTGTGAATCATAAGATTCAATTCGCCGGGAATAAAAACGGAGATCTATAAAATGGCAAACACTGAAACAATATCAAATCTTGCAGCTGAATTACGCACACATTTCAAACAGGGATTAACCAGGCCACTGCAATATCGCCAACAGCAACTCACAGGCTTGGCTCACTTTCTGAAAGAATATGAAAAGGAAATATTAGATGCGCTACATCAAGACATTGGAAAACCAGCGGCAGAAGCACTAGCGATGGAAGTGGGAGTGGTCATGGCAGAATTGAACTTGACTCGAAAAAAATTACGCTCATGGATGAAGCCACAAAAAGTTTCAACTGGTCTGATGACTCAACCTGGAAAAAGTCGCATTTATACTGAACCGCTAGGTGTCGCGTTGATCATTGCGCCATGGAATTATCCGATTCAATTAACACTTGTGCCACTGATTGGTGCAATTGCTGCTGGAAATTGCGTTATTCTAAAACCCAGCGAAATCGCACCAGCCACAAGTAAACTACTTGCAACCTGCTTGCCGAAATATATTGATAAAAAATGTTTAGAAATTGTTGAAGGCGGCGTACGTGAAACCACAGAACTACTGACGGAATATTTCGATTATATTTTCTATACGGGAAGCGGATCAGTCGGAAAAATTGTCATGGAAGCTGCAGCAAAGCATCTTACGCCTGTTACGCTTGAATTAGGCGGAAAAAGCCCTTGTATCGTAGATAAAAATGCCAATCTGGATGTCGCTGCCAGGCGCATTGTCTGGGGGAAATTCAGTAATGCTGGTCAGTCTTGTGTTGCTCCTGATTATGTTCTTGCGCATGAAGCGATTGCGGAAAAACTTTTATCCTGCATGAAAAAAGCGATTCAAGATTTCTTTGGCGCTGATCCAAAATCCAGCCCAGATTATGGGCGCATCATTAACACGAATAATCATCAACGCCTTATGAAACTTATTCCGGGAAGTGGTGACATTTATTTAGGTGGTGATGCAGATGAAAAAAATTGTTATATTTCTCCCACCATTTTACAAAATGTTACTGCTGATGCGCCCATCATGGTGGATGAAATTTTTGGACCTATCTTGCCTGTACTAAAAATCAAAGATATTGATGAAGCAATTGCTTTTGTAAATAAAAGACCAAAACCACTTGCTGCTTATGTGTTTACTGATGATAAAAATATCCAGCAACGTGTTATCGAATGCACTAGCTCGGGAAGCGTGAGTGTCAATTATCCTATGGTGCAACTTGCTGTACCGGCACTCCCTTTTGGTGGAGTAGGAAGTAGTGGAATGGGAAGTTATCATGGTAAAGCTTCCTTTGAGACTTTTAGTCATTGCAAGTCTGTTTTAATCAAACCAACCTGGCTTGATCTTGCGATTATGTATCCTCCCTATTCTCCTTTATTCAAAAAAATTGTGCGTTGGGTGATGATGTGATGACATCACAACAGGGTCCGTCAACCGGCTTACTCGACTTTAGGCGGACCCAATTTAACTTAAGCGCTCATATAGCCGAAATACAGTAAGCCAGCACCGAGCACCAGGATGACAATAGTAAGAACATAATAGAGCTTAAGTTGTGCAGCGCGTAGTGCAAATTGTGCGAACCAATCAGTGAAGCACAAGCGCACTATTCCTCGTATCACTAGTAAGTATCCAAGTACCGTGATAATAACAGACCATCTGTACCAGACATTATGCGTAAGCACTATCGCTAAGCCACCAAGCAGGCTAAGTAAGCCAGACGAAATTATAAAGATTTTATTCTGACTGAGTTCAGCGATAATAGTTTGAATATTCTTAGGGTTAACGAGCATACTGATAGCAACAATGACAAAATAAAAGCCAATTAATTTAGCGTAAAATATAGATAAATCCATACAAAACTCCCTTTTAGTATTTGACACGAATTCTTAAGCCTACGCTTAATTGTACATTAAAATATGATTTTGGTGGACAATAAATCCAGATATTGATTTTACGGTTCCCTCACAATTATTAAGTAATTTGATTCTTTTGGTTGACTATCTCAAGAAAAAAGACCAAGTTGATTTTTATGATACCAATACAAGCTACAATCCATTTTCGCTTTCGTTAGAACAAAGAAAGTAAGAGTGATATATAAAGTAATTTTCGTAATATTCCCGTACTGTATTGAAATATTTAATGATCGAATAAATATTTCAAAGCCTTATCAATTTCTGGGTATTGAAATTCAAATCCTGCTTTCAGCAATTTTTCACTTTTAACGCCCTGTCCCTTTAAAAGCAATTCATCACCCATTTGACCAAATAGAATTCGAACTATTTTCTGCGGTATATTTAAAAAGCATGGTCTATGCAATGCTTTTGCCAGTGCTTTAGCAAACGCTTTTTGGGTAACAACACCCGGAGATACAATATTCACCGCACCAAAAATATCAGGATGTGAAATAATGAAATCAATCGCACGAACCAAATCATCCAGTAATACCCAAGAAAATGGTTGTTGTCCACTACCTAATACAGCACCAAAACCCAATTTAAAAGAGGGCAATATTTTTTTCAAAGCACCACCATTTTTTGATAAAATAACTCCAAATCGCATCTTAACAACGTTAACATGATTATTTTCAGCACAATTCAATGCTTTTTCCCACTCATTACTAATGACTGATAAAAAACAATTGGGATCATTTGATGTAGGGCTTTCTTCTGTAAAATAAAAACTACTATCTGAAAAACCATAAATTCCAATTCCGCCCGCATTGAGTAATCTCGGCGATTTTTCACCCAATTTTTCGCACAAATTGGCAAGGATTTTTGAAGCATTGACACGACTATTGAGTATCTTTTCTTTTTGAGACAAAGACCAACGCCTATCGCCAATATTTTCTCCAGCTAAGTTGATAATGACATCCACTTCTTTTAAGAGATCTTCGTTCGATATTTTTAGATCGTCCCACGTCAAGATACGATAGCGATTCGAAAAAGTAGCATGTATTTTTTTCCGTGTACGACCCACCAATATGCACTCGTGTTTTTTTGATAAATGTGCAACCAGCGTTTTTCCAATTAATCCAGTTGCGCCTGTAATCATGATTTTCATAGGGACATTCCTTTAAAGCGCCTATTTTGATATAGATTTATTTAAGCCATGTGGTGACACAACTGGTAATGCCACAAACCACACACCCCCAAAGAACATCAATAATGCTAATCCCAAAAGGCCAATTTTTTATAACCGCTAAATTGGTAAAATCATACGTTGCGTATGTCACAAAACCAAATAAAGCACCCCACATCAACGCCAATAATGGGCTGCCATGTGCTTTTGGTATCACAAAAATTAAAATGCCGGCTATCAACGCGATATAAACAATCACCGCAGCATAAAAATTAGGCGTGATAGCATTGTTTTGAATTCTTAAAAAATCAGCCATCTGTGTCATATAAAACTGTTTTGCAATAACACCGATCCAAAGACCATCCATCAGTAAAAATACGAGTGTTGCAATAGCAATTGATTTTAGTGTTTGCATTTTTTATCCTTTTTTTGGAAACCATGGCATAAAACAAGATGTTCTTTTTGCGTATGCTTGAAATTCATGATTATTGCGATACTTTTTTTCCAGCAATGGGACGCCGGAAATATATCGAACCAAGATAGTGATAATCATCGGGCTTATCAACCATAAAAAATAACCTGATAATGGATAAACTATGCATGCAATTCCCCACCAAAATAACGATTCACCAAAATAATTGGGGTGTCTTGAGTATTGCCATAAGCCACTTTGAATAATTTTTCCTTTATTGAACGTATTTTTTCTAAATTGATTCATTTGAAAATCGCTGATTACTTCAACGCTAAAACCAATGGCTGCAATAATCACACCGAAAAATGTATACACCGAAAAAGAATTATTTTTCTGATAAACAATGAATAATGGCATAGCGATAAATAATAATAGAATCATTTGCAATGCAAAAACTTGCAAATAACTGCCAATAATATAATGCTCACCCCATTTTTTTCTAAATTCTTGATACCTAGAATCTTCAGGCTGGTTTCTTTTTCTAAGATAAATATAGCCGCTTAAACGCAAGCCCCATATTAAAATCAAAAGTGAAGCAATCAGTTGCGGCATATGAATATTTTTAGTTTGCAAAATTAAGGCAAGATCAATAACAATAAAGCCAACACCCCAAGCAATATCAGCAATACTATTGTCTTTTATTTTTATCGCGATTAAAAAAACGATATGAAAAAATAGCATCATCGATAAGATTGCAATAAGCATTTTTTCTAACCTTGAATTAATTATGAATCTATTTATATCACAATAGGTAGGCTATGAGAACGCCCCGAAAATGCGGAATCTGATTTTTACCCCTCAAAAAACACACTGTGCTAGAATGGGATATACGAAAGAGATTTAGAAGTTGGGTTGGTTAGCGGTTTAGAGCTCGGGCTTAAATCATGCCAAAAATAAAAATCAACAACACAAAATTATTTTTTGATATCTTTTTAGATGCCTTATAAAAATAGACGGCATCTAGCATTATTTAATTATACTGTCGCTAAAGGTTTTTCCTGGAATCACACCATTCAATGAACACACATCACGTCGAAAAATTTGGCTACAAACAAGAGCTCAAGCGGAGTCTAGGATTGTGGCAACTCACCGCATTTGGCTTGAATTACATGATTCCATTATCGCCAGCGATTATTTTTGGTTTTGTGTTGGCATTATCCGATGGCACTGTTGCGTTGCCTTTTTTAATTGCGGGCGTTGCGATTTTTTTAACAGCGATGAGCTATGCCGTAATGGTTCGCCATTTTCCGCTCTCAGGTTCTTTGTATCATTTTATTGCTCGAGCATGGCATCCAAAAATGGGATTTATCGGCGGTTGGATTTTATTGCTCGACTACTTATTAATTACTACAGTCACATCCATGAGTGCGTCTGTTTATATTCATCAGCTATTGCCCAGTTTTTCTTACCCACTTATTTTATTTATTTTTATTTTTGCGACCGGAACGATAAATTTGTTGGGTATCAAAATAATTGCATCCTTAGGTTTAATGATATTGGCCATAGCAGAAGTTGTGGTTGTTGCTAGTTTTATTGTCTGGGCACATGCGATTCACTCACTTCCCATTGGCACTGGCGCGTTATTCAGCATAAAACCCTTTCACTTTTTAAATATCTCATCGCTGATTAATGCAACCTCATTGGCAGTCGCTAGTTATTTAGGATTTGATGCCATTACCACATTGGCAGAAGAAGCAAAAAATCCAATTAAAGATATTCCAATGGCAATTACACTCAGTATTATTATCGGTGGCATTACGATGGTTTTAACAGGCTATTTGGGTGTATTGGCAATTCCAAATTGGCATCAGCTCATCAACAGTTCAACGTTTCAAGAAACGGCTTTGTTTTATGTCTCAAATATTACCGGCGGACACGCATTTGCATTATTTTATTCGCTCGGATTTATTCTCAGTATGATGATATTTAATATGGTCGCAACAGCAGCTACAGCACGATTACTATTTGGCATGGGTCGCGATGGTGTTTTAAACAAAAAATTATTTGGTTCTATCAATCAAAAATACAAAACGCCACATTGGAATATTATTTTAATTATGGCAATTAGTTTTATTGTCGGAAGTTTTTCCAGTATTGATCAAATTGCAAATTTAGTGAATTACGGCGCATTACTTGGCTTTGCATTATTAAACTTAAGTGTCGTGTGGTTTTATTTTTCAAATAAAAATATATTATTCGTCAATAAAAATTATTTTCGTTATGTCATCGCACCGCTTTTTGGATTTGTGATTGTTATGTGGGTTTTTTATGGATTGAATGAAGATACACATATTTTGGGTACGATTTGGCTTTTTATTGGAATTTTTTATTTAATCATCCAGAGCAGAAAACTATCTATGCTTTCCGTATTTTTACAGGTATTTTTTATTTTCAAATCAATGTAGGATGTTGGCAGAAAATAGTAAACCATTAGTGATTATCACAGGCGCAAGTTCTGGTATTGGCGCTGCTGTTGCAAAAATATTCTCAGAAGTAGGGTATTCAACTGCGCTACTTTTTCGCAATAAAAATATCATGGATTCCTTACAGCTGAACAATTTAGATAAACATGCTAACGAATTTATAGTGGAAAAAATGATTAAAGACCTGAAAAACATGATTTGCTTTATTATCTTCTTTGCGCATTATTTAAAATATATAATGCGTTGGGTTGTCTGGACAATAATGGAATCCGCATTCCAACACAGTAGATATTCCATTTAGCAGAGTGATTGCAAAAAGCAAAACAAAACAAAGTTGTGTAAAAAATGTAATAACCTTGGAGACTGGTCTTACCATGCTATATTGCTGTTGAAACGCTAATACAATAGCCGTATACAACAAAGTAAACGTCGACAAAATAAATGACCATGTGTAGAGGTGAAAGCCAAAAACAGGGTCTCCATATGAACCCGTTCCAGGAACGACATGCAAAGCAATTTGGCGCAGTGCAATCCAAGATGTTAGCAGTGCGCTTAACAATGTCAGTGAATAATGTGCTGGCTTAGGTCCAAATCGTAAATTCATCAATAAACCGATGCAAATCCCGATGAATCCGACGCGCTGCAGTAAGCATAGGGGGCAAGGCAATTCATGGTAAATCAACTGAAACAAACCTGCTAGAAATAAAACAGTAAAAATGCCCAATATTTCAATCAAATTTAAAAATGAAAATAAACGTTGTTGAGTCGATTCCATCGTCTTTATCCTATAAATGAATAGTTAAATGACCGGATACATGGTGATAAAATAAAATAACTGACATTACCAATGCCAGCACAAAGAAAGTAATCGCTAATTTTCTGTATTTAAGCCAAGCTGATAAAATAGTAAGGATTAAAAGAATAAAGATGACTGCTAACATATGCGCATCCCTGCCGTCTATTTTTATAAGTGCATAAAATGACCATTATAGAGGCTTCAGAAATACATATCAAGGCTTCTATCCGCTTGAAAAATAGATACGTAACGTTGGAGAATAAACACATTCAGCTAAAAAAATTGGTTCGCCGGCTAACGCAGGCGGTTGAAATGGCTCCGAAGCGGCGATGTTTTTTGCAGTAAGATGCGTTTACCCTGACGTATTGCCACTTCCATTTAGTATCTTTTGCGCAAACGACGCAGTGTTGACAAACCGTATTGTAAGGTTTAATTTGTCAGCAATTATCTTCAGGGCGGGGTGTAATTCCCCACCGGCGGTATTTTTATTTTGTAATTATAAAAGAGCCCGCGAGCGCTTTTTCAGCAATGAAAAAGGTCAGCAGATTTGGTGAGACGCCAAAGCCGACGGTATAGTCCGGATGAAAGAAGATAGTCATGTGAATAGCTCGCCTGCTGTGTGCTTTTGCACGTATTTCTCTTTACGTGTCAGTATATATCTTCGCTGCCGTTTGTTTGATTTCGCCCTGAAAATAATGGCTGAAATAATTAAAACAAACGAGGTGTTTATGAAACAAGATAAATTAATTAAAGGATCAGTAATCGCGACTACGATGGGCGCATCGTTCTTTATGTTGGGGTATGCGCTGAATCGGATTTTGTCGCACAGTTCAAATATGGTTTGGATCGGAAATTCAACAAATAATGATAATCCTTCTTTTCAATGCACATCGGAGGGACAGTTTTCTGCCTACACCAATACTTGTATTCAAA
Organism: Gammaproteobacteria bacterium; assembly: GCA_013287505.1. Lineage (GTDB taxonomy): Bacteria > Pseudomonadota > Gammaproteobacteria > Coxiellales > Coxiellaceae > 2-02-FULL-42-43. Next base: position 18,827 of record JABDDR010000018.1, on the reverse strand, counting down.
CTGGTGTAGCTGAAGGCGAATGCGGTATTAAAATTTATGACAATGCCAACCAAATATTTTGGAATCAGTTCCAAAATTATAATCCGTCCTATTTAACTACTGCATGCAACTTGCTCTTAAATTTTTGTGAAACTAAAAACTATCAAAATTTATATCCGTTTATCAGCCACAATGCCACAAAAAATAGTATCAATAATCAAATCTTTTTTGGCAATTGTGAGACCTCTACCGTCACAGGCATAGTTTTACAAACATTAGGTGGAGTCATTTTTTTAGGCGCGTTGATTTGTTTAATGGCTTCTATTTACACGTGCATAAAAAATTCGCGATTAGAGAACACACAGGAGCCACTCTTGCAAAATAGAAATATCAATAGTGGTTCGTGTTGGGCAAGATTGATGAATTTTGTTGGTAGAGAATCAACCACGCAACAATCCAATAACACTGAAAATTACACCGTATAAAATAATATTTCCTTAGAGGAGAGTCGACATTGCGTTCATCACAATTTTTGTTGCTTGGGCAATCACTTTATCTGATGAACGCGCATTTTTTTCATTTTGTCTGACATATATTGCGAGCACAATAGGTAATCCGTGTGTACGCCAAACAACACCGATATCACCAATGGAGCCATAGCCACCAGTTCCTGTTTTATCAGCAACGACAAAACCACGTGGAACGCCTGCGCGAATACGGTTGTCACCTGTTTTGCAATGCTTCAACCAATCTTGCAGCAGTTTACGTTGATAATTATTTAACGCATTACCCAATACTAATTTTTGGACTGAATCTGCCATTGCAGATGGTGTTGTCGTATCACGTTTATCATGTGGAATAGCAGAGTTTAATTCAGGTTCCCATCGTACCAGAAAATATTTTTTATCACCAATGGACCTCGCAAATTGTGTGACTTTATCAGGCCCACCCAATATTTTCATCAGTTGGTTCACAGCGAAATTATCGCTATATTCAAGCGAAGCAGCACAAAGTTCAGCAACAGTCATGCCGCTTTTAATGTGTTTGCTGGTGATAGGTGCATAACCCGATTTTTTAACGTCTTCTGTTGTAAAAAATATTCTCCGATTTAAAAACGCTGGATTATCCTCACTTTTTTTCAAAATAGCAGATACAGTCATTAATTTAGATGTGCTGTCCATTGGAAAACGCTTGTTAGCATGATAATTAATCTGCGTATTGTTATAAGTCTCAATAGCGGATAGTCCAATATCAACATGATCCGTTACTTCTAATTGATGCAGTTTTTGCGAAACGGTTTGAAAAATGGCATTCAACTTATCTTCGCCAGCAAAGGCGTTAGAAAATAAAAATAGCATTGCAATAAATATAAAAACTCTCATGTTCATTTATCCTGTATAAACTGATTAAAACAATTCTTAAGCGCATCTTCAAAATTTTCACACACTTAAAAATTGGATAATTTTTTCATTCACTACATCCGGCTGATCTATAGAAGTCATATGTTTTGCTCCAGGAATTATAGCGACTGTAATAAAGGGGGCAATCTTATGAATTCGTGAAGCAACGATTTTTGAATTATAGAGAACCTCATCTTGGCCAAGAATTACTAATGTTTTATTGGGAAATTTAGCAAGATCTTCGTCAGTGATCACTGGAATTTTATTCATATTGGGTTTGTAAGATTGAACTTGAATGCAAAATGCCTGAATATGAGGTTCAGAAAATTGCGGTGCACGTGATGACATATAGTATAGAAATTTTTTCACAAAAAATGTCGATGGCCAGACACTCGCTAGAATTGCGCGAAATAAAAAGCCAGGATTCATTTTGTAAAGTGATGGTGGCGCTAAAAGAATAAGTTCAGAAACATATTGCGGAAAGTGCAATGTAAATTGATGCGCAATGGTTCCACCAAGTGAGGCGCCACATAATGCAGTATTACTAACACCCAGCGCATCACACACTTCTTTTAGCCAGCAAGCGTGTCCGTCACTGGTATATGTTGGTCTTGTACCCGCGCTTTTACTTGCTTCACCAATTATGTCAATTGCATATACTTGGAAATGCATGGAAAGCCCAGCAATGATGCTCATCCACATGGTGGAATTTCCACCACCGCCATGTAATAACAGGAGTGGTTTTGCATTTGGAATACCCGAGATCATGATATTTGTTTCACCAAAACTTGTCATGATGCAACGATTTTCATATGCAACTGGCCACTCTGAAAGAATGTTTTCATAAGAGGCAAGTGCTTTTTCTCGTGCTTTATCGGATTTGTAGGCAGTTTGATTTGTCATGAGGCTCACTATTTCAAAAAATACATATTGATAATTTAATTTATACGCGCCCTAAAATCATATGTCCCATGCACAATTAAATGCATAAACATTAGTGGCGATATTTTTTTAAATCATCATCGTCAACTGAAATTCCAGCGCTTCTGAGTTCCGAGACAATACTATAAATACGCGGTGTGTTCCATAACAGAACAGCATTTGATAACAGGCTTAAGCAACTCGCGATACTCATCATTTCTTCATATCGATTTTAAAATGGATTCTGTGCCTGCTGCACCTTTAAATTCAAGCTCGAATAAATGGGTTGTATATTTTCGCAAATCATTGTATTTATTTTCGAGTATTTGATAGAAACCACTCGTTTGATAAGTGCTCATTGCTTCACAAGCGGCAATTGAATCATCCAATACTTTGTCATCGATTGTTTCAATAAAATCAAATAATGTTGTATTTTTAGGATCCGCATGATATCGCCATTGCTTTGTCGCACTACACTGTAGAATCCGCCATAATGAAAGCGCCTAACCCTTTGTTCCTATTTCAAAAGTATTTTAGAATATCGATTTGATTTGTATTTCAACCATCCCGAATTGGCACGTTTGGTTGCTTGGCAGCAGGTGAGCGATGAGCACGAGTTATTAATTTGTAATGATTTTGTATCACCCAACCATTGGCATAAATTTATGCAAAATGCGATTACATTCAATAAAAAGCAATTGTCAGAATATAAAAATATTATTTTTGAGGATTTTTATGAATGAGTTAGTTAGAAGAAAAGCCGTTTCATTTGATGCGTTTTACTTTGAAAAACAACGCGAGCATGGGAATCAGTTTACCATGCAAGAAACATTTAACCATATTACAAAAATGAACTTATGGGGATCAGATGAATCCGTTTCAGGCGTTGGATCGACGGATATTGAAACAAAAAATCTTAAATTGAAACTGATTCAATTAATCCATGATTTTAAAATCAACACCATTTTAGATGCGCCTTGTGGGGATTTTAATTGGCTGAGTAGCGTGGACTTACCTGTTGAACAATATATTGGTGTTGATATTGTATCAAAGCACATTGAATGTTTAAAAAATCAATATATCAACTCAAAATATCAATTTATGATTGCTGATATTTGTGTAGATGCTTTGCCAAAAACGGATTTAATTATTTGTCGCGATTGCTTTGTGCATTTTTCATTTCAAGATATTTATAAAGCAATGCGCAATTTTAAAAAAAGCGGTGCAACGTATTTGTTAACAACCATTTTTACTAATGGATCTGAAAATAGCGATATTGTTACGGGTGATTGGCGAACGCTTAATTTAGAGTTGTCACCTTTTAATTTTTCAAAACCCGTAACCGTTATTACCGAAGGTTGTTTGCAAAATGATGGATTATATCAAGATAAAAGTTTGGCATTGTGGAAGTTAGAGGATTTGATTTTAAATTATGAATAAATGTCCTTGCTATTCCAATCAAGATTTTTCAGTCTGCTGTGAACCTTATCTTATTGGTGAAAAAACTGCAGAAACACCCGAAAAATTAATGCGCTCACGTTATACTGCTTACACCATGGCCGATATTTCTTATATTCAAAAAACCATGTGTAAAAAAGCCGCTGAAAATTATGATTCTATTTCTGCGAAAAACTGGGCGTCTTCAGTGACTTGGGTTGGATTGACCGTGATTGATGCATCAGTATCGTCCCAACAATTCGGCACTGTGACGTTCTTTGCGCGATTTCTCGATGGAGATATTAAAAAACATATTTATGAAAAAAGTCAATTTGAGAAAATTGATGGTCAGTGGTTTTATGTGGATGGTGTTACGTTAAAAGTGAATCGCAATGAGGCTTGCCCTTGCAGAAGTGGTCATAAATTTAAGCGGTGTTGTGCGTAACATTGAAATATAAATAAGGTGAAAAATAAAGATATGCGTTATTTTGGCGATCGCCACTGATCGGTGGCAATTTAGAATGTTTGATTGCACTGATGGGCACACCTTATCAACTTGATTATCATGATTGTATTTTGCTCGTTGAAGATGTATTTGATGTCATCATTGAATGGTCACAAAAAATAAAAGCGCCAACCATTACAGAATTTCCATATGGACACGTTGATCGACGTTGCATGTTACCTATTGGAAAAAATATTATTTTGAATGTTAGCCGGAAAAATGGCGTCGAAGTTATATGTTGACGGTCAATGTAATTTTTGACCGTTAGGAACATTTCCATCAACGGTGATCAGACAAATATTTCCATTTTGATCGGAAAAACCCACCAACAGAAATTGCGAAATAAACCCCGCGATATTTTTTTCACCTAAATTAACACAGCCAACAATGGATTTTCCAATTAAAGACTCAGGCGTGTAGTTGTGTGTGACTTGTGCAGAAGTTTGTAAAATGCCGATTTCACCGCCAAAATCAGCCCATATTTTGTAGGCAGGTTTTTTCGCTTTCTGAAATACTTCTGCCTTGATAATTATTCCTGACCGTAAATCTACTTTTGAAAATTCGTCATAAGTGATTGTCATCGTATTTCTCTTATGGAATATGAATATGTTGTTCTGGTGTAAATGCAGGCGTGCATGAAATATGTAGCGTCATATTACCATCCCAGTAAAATTTTTCATTAGGTGATATTAAAATTACATCGCCAATATTTAGCGTGTATTCAATATCATCGACAACGATTTTTCCAGTACCTTCTTGAATGTATACAATTTCTTTACAAATCGTATTGGATGCAAGACCAGATTCAGGGTAGCGAGCAGTAATTTTTGCGATCGCAAAATTAATTTCCTGATCTTTGATTGGAAATTCTGATACTACGCAATCTCTACTGTTTTTGTGCGTGAAAGTTTGATGTAAGCCGCATTTTTTCATATTAAAAATCCCCTAAATTAAAACTTATTGCTTGATGCAGCTGTTTCCAGATGAGCAGTATCAGTTTGTCGTCTTTCGTCCAGTGTAAATAATGCTGCACAATTATTTGCTGGTCTTGAAAGTAATTCCCTATCCGTTCTTTCTGATTGATCACCCAATTTTGCTTGATTAAGCGGCAGTGGGAGTGAATGATGTTGTATCCATTGCTGTCTGTGCCATACATCATAAATATTCCATGGGACTGGTGAGTAATGTTTTAAAATATCGAAAGTTTATCATAAAAATCGTGCTATTACCGGAGTCATGATGCATACTCACAATTTATTTATTCTTATTGTGATATGTAACATCAAGAATGATAAATATAATAATCGGCAAAATAAATAACGCACCACATATTATTACTGGCCACCACGGAATATGACCACCCAATAATTTTAGTGTCAATGTTAAGAAAAAAATTAATCCAAATAGAAACGGTAAAAGTATCATAGCTGCATCCAAATAAAATTAATATGAGATTTCAGCTTGTTTCGGATATAAAAAATAAACAAATAGCGTTGATAGAATAACAATAGCTCCACCAATCAGCGTCATAATAATTCTATCAAACGCAATAAAATTTTGATATTTTCCCAGTAAATGCGTAAATCCAAGCACAAATAATTCAATAAATAATGTTCTAAAGAAATATGAGAATCCAAGTGCGAATATTAAAAATAAGAATACGACCAATAATGTGAAATTAATCCAAAATTCGGATGGCATCACATAATTGAACAAAAATACAATAAAAAGCGTGCCAATATATAAGAGACTGTAATCTACTTTTGCCAAAGCGGAATGTGATCTTCTGTCATTTTTTCAAAGTGAATGGTCATAGTTCACCAGGTAGCATTGATAGACGGGAGATTTCCACAGTTATATTTTGCATAAATCAACGTATCACCTAATGTTTTTGAATCAGGTTTTCTACGATGATTCTTGAGCCTACCTTCTAATGTATAACCCAATTTTTCCGCAATATTTTTGCTTTTAATGTTATCTGGGTCGCATGTGAGTGCGATTCTGTGTACTTTAAGTTGTTTGAAAGCATATTGTGTAATGGCATTTGTCGCCTCACGCATATAACCTTGACCACTGTATTTTTTGCGAACCCAATATCCCGTCTCAACAGATGGAATTGACCAGTTATAGTGATGAAAACTGGTAGCGCCAATAAAATCACTGGTGTTTTTATCTAAAATAACCAGTTGCAAGTAAGGCTCATCATTATTTTTATCTATCCAGTTTTGCGCAGCTTCTTTTGCATATTTTTCGGATTCTTCTAATGACGGGAGATGATCACACCATTCCATAAACTGATGCAAGTCGTCATAAGATTCAACAATCGCATCGTTTAGTATTTTTCCATCTGATGATTGTGCAGGACGAATGATTAATCGATCAGTTGTGATCGGCATAGGAAAATCAGGTATTTTTTGCATGCTACGCCTCGTAATAAGTGGGTGCAATTACAATGTCGCGTATACAGACTGTTTTTGGCTGTTCATATATCCATAAAATTACTTTTGCCATATCTTGAACTTGAATAATTTGATCATCTGCTAAATTGGATGACATCATTAACGGTGTTTTTATTTTTGCAGGTGCAACGTTACAAATCCGAATACCGTATTTTGCATTAGATGTTCGCAGTGACTCTGACAAACTTTTGACTGCTGCTTTTGTTGCCGCATAAACGGGTAAAGTAGGGCGAGATTTACGATCAGCAACAGAACTAATGTTAATGATCGTACCTGATTTATTTTTTTGCATTGTGGGCAATACAGTTTCAATGCAATTGATAACGCCGTTTAAATTCACAGCAATCATTTTTTGATTGTCGTCATGTGACACTTCTGTGAATTCACCACCTTTTGCAAATCCTGCATTATTAATAAGGCAATCAATAGCACCAAATTTTTCTTGTGCGATATTAATTGCATGATTAACTGAATTAATATCTGTCACATCGCATTCAATTGAGATTGAATTTTCAAGATGTAAAGCATCCATTACATTTTTATTTCTCGCGAGCAAGGCAGTTGCATACCCTGCTTCTGAAAATATTTTAGCAACGGCAGCGCCGATACCGGAGCTTGCGCCTGTGATAATCACTAATGATTTATGCATTTCAATCGCCCGTATTGTGATACTTAAAAATCTTTTCGTAAAAAATAAAAAATAGAATCTTTATCAAAACCATGACGCTCAAACTCAACATAAAATCCGAGTTTTTTGTAAAAATCCAAAGCTTCAAAATTCATGGTGTTGACGCTCATAAAACGCGAACCCGTTTCTTTTGCATGTTTTTCAGCAAGCATCATCAGTTGTGTTCCATACCCTTGATAACGTATTTTTTCATCTACCCACAATTGTCCCACATGCAATTGACCATATAAAATATCACCATTACATCCCCCGACAATTTTTCCATTTTCATCACGAATAAAAAATGCAAAAAATGACACAGGTTTGTGCCCCTTTTTAATTTTTGCATTTTCTGAGATGCCATCACATAATATTTGTATGTCGTCTGCTTTCGGATGTTGCTCAAAGTTGATTGTATAATTCATGTAATTATTAACTCGTTATATTGATTTGTTTATTTCTTCAGTTGATTTTTTAGCGTTTAATTTTGCTTCTAAAAAATATTTTTCCTGAAGTGTTTTATTGTGTTCATCAATTAATGTTTGCATTTTATATTCAAGTTTATCAAGTGCATTTTTCATGGATACGTTGTCATTTTCCAGTGTTTTTAATCGAATATGAAGCTGTGTGCTCTCATTATTTTTATTTTCTAATTCCAGTAATATTTTATTCTGCGTTAATTCATATTTCTCAATAGCATTTTTTAACTGAGAATTTTCAGCAGATAACATATCGCTATTTTTTTGCAGCAATTGCGCACCATTCTTTTCAGCTTCAAAATTAGTTGCTAATATTTGATGTGACTCACAGATATTTTCAAATTTTGTTTGATATTCTGATTTTTCCTGTAGTGTTGCATTGAGCTGATTTTGTAGCTGCGATAACCTAATATCGTATTCGGTACGTTGTTTTTCAAGCGATAATGCCTGTTCCTGGCGTTGTTGCTCTACTGTTTGTTGATAATGCACTAAATTATTTTGTGTGTTTTTAAGTAAGGTATGCAGGCGATCATTTTCATTTTTGTGATCACTGATATTAGATTCCAGTGATGATATGCGTTCAACTAATTTTGTTTTTTCATTCTCGTATTGATTGATGGCGTTTTTTAGTTGTTCTGAAACTTGCGTTTGATGTCCCAATTTTTCAGATAGCGTTTTAATATCAGAGTGAAGCACGGCATTTTGCAGCTCGGTTTGTGTTGCGGCATTTTTTGCATCAAGAATTTCGCCATCAGCTTCTAATCGATGTTTTTCTATCTTTGTATCCGCATCACTTTGTATTTTTTCCCACAACCCACGAATGAGTTGTTGCAGTTCATTAGGGATGCCCATTTCATTGGTGTTCGTAATCCCATTTTTGCTTTTGTATTGCTGCATGAATTTCGCAATCGTGCTTTTGCTGCCGGTGCCCAATTCTTCTCTAATGGTGTCGATCGTGGGGTTTTTTTGACGACCTTGAAGGGTTGCGATTGCGTTAGCAACATCGTGATAAGTGATCCCTGTTCTTGCCATTGTAAGCATTCCTTGTTTTATCGTAAGAATTACATATCACATAGTATATCGTACAAATTGAAAAATATTAAAGATTTAATTTTACAAATTTAGTAATCGATAAGAAAGATTATCGATTGTAATGTGAGATTAAGTGCAATAAACTGGTGTACTGGAAGGTCAAATATGGAGTTGAAAGCATGAAAACAGCGCTGATGATTGTCGATGTACAAAATTCGATTGTATTTGATAATGGATCAATGGTTCATGATGCTGATCGCATATTACGTAATATTGCAACTCTTTTGCAAAAAGCAAGAGATTCTCAAACGCCGGTTATTTTTATTCAGCATACCAGCAAAACCAGAACTGGTTTTATTGAAGGCAGTGCAGGATGGGAAATTCATTCTGCTGTAAAACCACTTCCTCATGAAAAGGTTATTCAAAAAACGGTTTGCGATTCATTTTATGAAACAGCATTGCATCAAAAGCTTCAAAATCTAAAAGTTGAGCGTGTTGTGATTGCAGGTTTGAGAACAGAGATGTGCATCGATACCACATCACGAAGAGCATTCACGCTCGGCTACAAAGTATTACTTATTGAAGATGCGCACAGCACTATTGATAATTCAGTACTAAAGGCGCAGCAGATCATTGATCACCACAACGTTACACTGAGCAAATCATTTGTTGAATTAAAGAAAACTGCAGATTTTAATTTTTAGTGGTATTTTTTCACGTGTGATTTTTTAATAGGGATTTTAAAATGGATTTGGTCTCGATTGATGGGCAATTACCAGTATTACTTAATGACGAAAATGCTGCTGGCTTGACGAAACAAGATTATATTCATGCGGCAACATCGAATAACACACGCAAAGCTTATCAATCCGATGTTCGCCACTTTATCAATTGGGGTGGGTTACTGCCGGCATCACCTGATGTAATCGTAAACTATTTGCATCAACATGCATCTCTTTTAAATCCGCGCACCTTGCATAGACGTCTCACTGCCATCAAGCAGTGGCATTTGACGCAAGGATTTATCGATCCAACTTCTCACCCTTACATTCGCAAGACAATCTCTGGTATTAAAAATGTACATGGTAAACCCAAGGACAAATCACCGGCGATGACATTAGATGATTTGAAAAAGATCACGTCAGTTTTGAGTAACTCGGTTCGTTTGATTGATATTCGCAACAACGCGCTTTTGCAGTTGGGATTTTTTGGTGCGTTTCGTCGATCTGAGTTGATCGCAATCAAATGGGAAGATGTGTCGTTTTCAAAAGAAGGTATTGAGATTATTATTCCACGCTCGAAAACAGATCAAAGTGGAGAAGGGGAGATTGTTGCGATTCCAAATGGTAATGATGTTATTTGTGCCGTGCGCGCATTGAAGTTGTGGGAAGAATATTCAGGGTTAAGCGAAGGTTATATTTTTAGGGGTATCTCAAAATCAGAAAATATTTTGTCGCATGCTATTAAATCTAATCAGGTCAATTTAATTATCAAACAAATTACACATGATTGTGAATTAGAAAACGCAGATAATTTCAGCGCACATAGTTTGCGCCGTGGGTTTGCCACAGAGGCTGCCAAGAGCAATGCGCCATTTCAATCAATAATGCGACAGGGTCGATGGCGACATGAAGGTACGGTGTTAGGTTATATCGAAGAAGGTAAACGTTTTGAAGAAAATGCGGCGAGTGTGATGTTTTGTCAATAAGCTCTATGACGAAATTAGGCCGCTTATGCAGTTGTAGCCCGGTTTCGGGGCACTTCTGATTGGCAAAATAGTAGGTTCTTTTGCGAAATAAAAATCAGATTCCGTTTTTTCGGGGCGTTCTCACGGTGACCCTACGATTTTAAAAAACGTGCTATGACAGAGACTGATTATGCAGCAACTTAATTATAATGTGATGAATGGGTCAATCACGGTGGATTAATGTGATTGGGGTATGGAGATGGGATCAACTTGTCATGCCAAAGAGGCTGATATTTTTGATTATAAATACCGATAATATCGCCAGTGTAAAGGCTCTCATCCGCATTTAAAAGCAACCACGATAAAAATTTTGCAGAGATCTCAACACCGATATATTGACCCTCTTGTTTTAATCGCTTGTTAGCCTGTGCAATCCCCAAATCCTGATTGTGATGATCCAACACACCCGCTGCAAGTTGAGTGTCAACAATGCCGGGATGTGCGCCCGTCACCAGGATGTTTTTAGCCTTGAGTTCTTCACTAAGATATTTTGTAAAGGTATTCAGCGCAGATTTTGTGATCGCATATCCGCCAATTCCTGATAGGATAAATTGGGTCGTTCCCGTGGTCATATTGATGATGCGGCCACCGTTTTGCAAGCGAGGGATCAATGCCTGTGTTAAAAACATGGGTGCATCCAGATTGATGGCACATTGCTGGTGCCAACTTTCTAAAGATAAATTTTCAAGATAATCGATCTGGCCCGTGATTCCAGCATTATTGATTAGACCTGAAATATGAGCCACGCCATTCATTGACAAAATAGCGTGCGCTCTTCCCTGCGGCGTTGCAAGATCTGCGCTGACAATCGAAATATAATGTGGATGCTTCGCTTTTAAAGCTTCAAGCTGCTCTTTCCGGCGCGCAATGGCAATCACCTGCTTCTGTTGTTTGGCTAAATGGCGGCATACGGCATAGCCAATACCAGAAGACGCACCTGTCACGACATAAGTTTCTTGCATAGTGCTCTCACTCTGATACACCATTTACATTGGATTACTGTATGTTCCTAGCTCGCCTTCCGTCAAGATCAGGCGCAAGGGAGATATCAAATACTCCGGTCAATGTCATGGATTGATTATGCGTCCAATTGAAAATAGGAATTTCTGCACGGATCAGGAACTATGCCCTTTTATGATCATTTAATGGTGGTGGGGATTATTGGGCTTGGTGTTGCGATTCTATCAATCGATTAATGAAACGAGGATATTAATGTCAAAATTTCGTGAATTACTACCATTGTATGCCGTCGTATTCCTTGGGTTTTTAGGTTACGCCTTAACAATCACCTTGTTTATTCCAATGCTGATGAATAAACATTTTTTATTTTTACCAGCTGATATCTCAACATCGGTGCGCGCAAGTTTGTCGGGTCTTTTGTTGGCAATGTACCCCCTGGGTCAATTTATCGGATCACCCATCATTGGAAATTTTTCAGATCATTATGGACGAAAAAAAATATTGCTGATTAGTTTATGTGCTTGCGCAATTGGATTTGCGGGAATGGCTTTGAGCATCGAATTAAATTTAGTAAGCTTGTTATTTTTCAGCGCTTTTTTTACAGGGTTATGTGAATCGAATATGGCTATTTCGCAATCGGTTATTGCTGATCGTGTAACAAATCCAACGGAAAAAACTGTTTTAATCGGATACGTCTATTCAGCATGTAGTTTGGGTTATGTAGTGGGGCCACTATTGGGTGGTGGTATCGGTCATTTTCTTGGGTTTGATATTCCATTTTATGCAACTGGCTTTTTAGTGTTACTGATAGCCGCATGGATTTATTTTGTATTTCAAGATAATTACATCCCGGTTCAATCGGAACCAATAAAAATAATGAGATCTATTGCTGCTGTAAAATCTATTTTTCACCAGAAAAAACTATATAAATTCTACTCTATAAACTTTCTCATATTTTTTTCGGTACAAGGATTATATCGGGTTGTTCCGTTGTTTGTGGTTGATACCTGGAAACCAACACTTTTTACCTACTCACTATTAATTTCTTTTGTTTCGTTATTGTGTTTGATTGCTAATTTGTTTTTTCTAAAAAAATTAGCAAAACGGTTTTCAACAGTAACGTTGCTCAGCATGTTATTAATTATTGGCGGAATCTTGGTTATATCAATTGTTATACCAAATCATTTTAAATGGATTTGGATTTTATATGGTTTAGCCGTTATTCCAACTGTGATGGCTTTACCAACATGCACCACGTGGCTATCTAATCAAGTTTCGGCACAAGAGCAAGGCCAAGTACTTGGTAATAATCAAGCATTGTTAGTATTAGGTGAATCGTCTTCTGCAGCAATCGGCGGGTTAATTGCAGCAATTCTAATTCCTTTGCCAGTGGTAATGATGGGAATAATTTTATTAATAACGGGAATTTATATTTTTTGGAATAAATTGTAATAGTTTTTATGAAAACAGGAGAATCACAATGACACAAACAATCACACCACTTTACACAGCACATGCAAAAGCCACTGGCGGACGAGATGGCATAGCAAAATCTGATGACGGTCACTTGCAAGTTAAATTATCAGTACCTAAAGAACTGGGTGGCGCAGGTGGTGACGGCACAAACCCGGAGCAACTTTTTGCAGCAGGTTATGCCGCATGTTTTATTGGTGCAATCAAGTTTGTTGCTGGGAAAGAAAAAGTAACGGTATCAAATGATATTTCGATTCAATCTTCTGTTGGTATCGGAACAATCCCAACTGGCTTTGGTATTTGCGTTGAACTAAAAATATCATTACCTGGTTTATCGAAAGAAGTTGCAAATTCTCTAGTCGAAAAAGCGCATCAAGTATGCCCATACTCGAATGCAACGCGTGGCAATATTGATGTCAAATTAATAATTGCCGAATAACATAACAATGAAAATAGAAGAATAGGGAATGGCACAACGATTATTCATTATTATTGGGATATTATTTGTCATCGTTGGCATTGCATGGCCATGGCTTAAAAAACTCAATATTGGCAATTTACCCGGTGACATCATTATAAAAAAACAGGATTTTTCTTTTTATTTTCCAATCACAACCTGCATTATTATCAGCATCATTGTCAGTTTATTGTTTTGGCTTTTTAGAAAATAACTATGTTAAAAAATGAAATTATATTGAATGTTTATTTGCAACCCGGCGCTAAAAAATCAGAATTATCGGGTATGCACAATGGTCATATTAAAATTAAAGTCAATTCACAGCCTATTGATGGAAAAGCAAACGATGCGCTGATCTTATTTTTGTCTGATTTTTTAAAAATACCAAAATCACATATCAAAATAATATCAGGTAAAAAAAGCAGAATGAAAAAAATATCAATCACTGGATTAATCGACGACAATGAAATTAAAAATAAGCTTTTGCGTATGGAGTCCACTTAAATGAAAATATATTTAGCATCAAAAAGCCCCAGACGCAGAGAATTACTCGCGCAAATGGGTATTCATTTTGAATTATTACTTTTGGATACACCTGAAATTATTGCGCCCAATGAAACCCCAGAAAACTATTCAACACGCATTACCCATGAAAAATTGGAAGCGTCCTGGAAAAAAATACTAAAAGAAAAGTTAAGTCTCATGCCGGTGCTGTGTGCAGATACTGAAGTGGTATTGGATAACATGATTTTAGGCAAACCACGAGACTATCAAGACGCATTTAATATGTTAAAAAGTTATTCTGGTCGAAGTCATCAGGTTATAACAAGCGTTGGAGTAAAGTATTTTGACTATCAAAAAGTAGCGATGAACACCACCATCGTGACTTTTGCAAACATGTCAGATGAAGAGATACGCCATTATCTCGACATGGGCGATTATAAAGATAAGTCGGGCAGTTATGGCATTCAAAGTTATATTGGACAATTTATTTCAAAAATAGAAGGGTGCTTTTATTCGGTGATGGGATTGCCGCTCAACACCACGCGAGAGTTATTGGGGCAGAGTTTGATTGCGCATAACAGTAACTCTGATAGCAGGAAGGTTTAAAACCAGATAATTTTTCTTACTTGGTGAAAGAGGTGTTATGATTTTGGTTTCGAATATTAAAAAAATAGAATTAAATAAACACGATTCATTTCTATGTTTGGATGAGTTTTTAAATGAAATTTCCAAATTAAAATCCTTGGGGTTTATTTTTAGGGGGCATAAAAAAAGTAGTTTTTTATTGCAACCAAGTGCTTTTAGACCTGAGATAATGACTGCAAGAGAACAATTATATGCATCAAAAGCTAACAACTTCTATGAATGGAACAAAAGCGATGAATATAGAAGCAACGTAAAGTGGATTAGGCTGTCGGAAAAAGCAGTCGATCAAATCGATGTGATTAGAATTACTGAGCTAACAAAATACAAGTTGATTTATAATTATTTTTTATCGTTGCATGTGAAAAAAAATCCTGAAAAATTTGATCAAAAAACGCGTCATATATATGATGTAAAAAAACCAGATTCATGGTTGAGTGAGGATGCATTCCATTCCGTTTTTCATTTTGAACTAAACAGTGCAACTACTTTAACTTCTTTGGATAATAAAATTATAAAAAAGGGGGAGTTAACTGAAGAAATTACTGGGTACGATGAATCATTACCACAACACTATGATACTGAAACAGCTGCATTGGATTGGTCAAAAAATCCGATGAAAGCTTTATATTTTGCAACCGAAAAATCTTCAGATGAAAACTTTTCCTTGTATGCCTACAGAGAAATTAATAACAACGGGGTAAATTTTATTTCTGTAGAAGAAGGAAATTTAGAGTGCCTCAATGAAAGAATTAAGGCGCAAGAGGGGGTGTTTACTAAATTTAAATACGCCTGCATATATTATTTATTTCATGGTCAGTGGCCTTGTATTGAAGACTATGTAAAATACAGGAGTTCTGATCGTTTTCAGTTAATAAAATTTGACATTCCACAATGCCATCGTGAAGAAATTATCGATATTTTGAAAAAGAAAAATATAACAAAAGAGTCGTTAAAATTGTGTGAGGAACATCACATTCCTGCGCCAGTAGAGTAGCGCCATGTGTGAAATAACTTCAGAGTATAAGGATTATGGGTTCGCCGACATAGGGTTCGCCGACATATAGGGGCGGAATGTTACTTTTGTTTTTAAAAGTATCTTCGTAATCATGTTGTTACAACGCTTTTGAAAAATGTTGTTTTTCAATTTACAAAAAAATACTGAATTTTTAACCTGCTGTATTTAAAATATAAAATGCAAGCAAATGTAACATTCCGTCCCTATATGTCGGCGAACCCTGGGTGGTAAAAAGGCTGATCAAATCTAGGTTCATTGTCGGGGCAAGTCAGGATACGTGCATAGAATTGCACCCCCCATCAATCCATTGCCATTAAGCTCAAGCCTATAAATTTTATCAGTATAAAAACTCATGTGAATTTTATACAATCACCACAACACCTTTCTGCGGCTTGATTCAACGCTTTTTGGTATGCCGTTAAAATCCATCACAATATCTCCGAATCGTTTTAAATGCTCAGTCATGTATGGACAAAGGTATGACATATCATCTTTGGCAATCGCATGCCCTTCATCTTTAAGCTCCGCAATTATTTCTGTCATATCGGAAACGTTTTGCAGCATCACAGCATTTGTTAAAATATCATTGTATTTTACAGCTTTTTCCATTTCCCTGTCGTCATTGCTTGCAACCAAAATTTCACTGCCAAATGAACAAAAATCACTGAATGCATTGTAGGATTCGACTTTATTGGTTCGAGCTGTAATAGTTTCACGCAATTCAACATCAGAAATGTAATCCAATAAAAATAATGTGCGGATGATATAACCTAATTCTTGGAACGCTTGATACAACCGATTCTTTTTGCTGCAAGTGCTCAGCTTGCGCAATAATTTTGACGAGCTCATTTTTCCTTTTTTAATTGATAAAACCACTTGCATCATATCTTCCCAGTGATTTTCAATTAAATCCCAGTTGATAGTGTCATTGAATAAAGCATCAATATTTTTATAGGTGGATTGTTTGCTTGGACGAAATAATTTTAAATCTTTCCAGTTCCGAATTCTTGGCATTAAGCGAAATCCCAATAAATAGGCCAATGCAAAAACAACGGTAGATTGTGCTTGTGTATCGCCATGGATAATATCGGGTTGCACATCTGAATTATTTTTTAAAAGACCTTCGATAATTTCAACCGCTTCCCACACCCCGCATGACATAAATGTCGAAAATAATAGAATATAATTATCAGCAACGTGATGGTACGAAATGTCGCCATGTCAGTCGTGCCTTGCGCCTTGTTTTAAGAAAGGCACAAGGCACCACTGACGCGGATCGAACAACCGCTGTCTCAAGCTTTCGCATTACAAAACCTTTCGCCCGCTGCCGCATCGTCGACATTTTGTGAAGATGGTAATGCACGCGCTATAAATCTACCTCGACAAAACGCCTGAATTTTTTTCACAGAAATTTCTTGTTGTCTTAATAAAATTTGCTCTTGAACTAATTGATCGATGTAATAAGTAACCGCTGCTTTGGTCACCGGCGGTGTAATATCATCCTCTCTTCCAGTGAGTCCGAGCAAACCCATTTTTTCTTTTGCGATCATGAAAACATCTCTGTCAGAATTTCTAATGATGCAATGCTTTGAAATCATACGACCATTTTTTAATTCTATCGAACGATCCGGGTGAACAGTTTTAATTTTTGCTCGTTCCAATTCAAACATCGCATACCCCACTTCTTGACCGACATACGAATATGACTCGGCGCGATTTTGAGGGTAATCATGAATTAAAATTCTGCGTGATTGCTTTATATATTCCCACAAATCTTTTTCTTGAAAAAAATTTATATCATCGGGCAAAACCATTCCATTCGCAGTTGCTTTTAACGCTCTGATAGCATCAACAGGATTAAGCTCAGAAAAACCATAAAAAATATAATTGTAAGTGCCTTCTATGATGTTTTTTTGCGTGCCATTTAAGCATGTATAACACTTTTTGACTAACTCAATAATTTCAGCATGAATAAAATTTAATGATGGGTCCAGCGCGATAACACATTCCATCAATTTTTTAAAAGTAGCTTCTGTGGTATTACGAAAATAGAGGAAATATATTCCACATGGGCCTTCTAAACGTGGAGTGAAGAAAAAACCATTTCTTTCAAATGGGAGTCCCGCTATTGTAATTGCTGATCGAAGTCTTTCAATATTATTTTCAGAACAGTAAACGGTCATTTTAAAATGTCCATTTTCATATCCAAAATAAGCTCTGCTTAATATTACATTGGGGTTTTTATTATGATAATGCCTGCAAAATGCTTCGGATGGCATATCATCAGCGATTTCCCATCCTCCAAGCTCATCCGCGACTGCAGTTGCTTCATGCTGATTGCGTTCAGCGATTACACCAAAACGATCACCAGCTGCGACCACACTATTATTGAAATCATGAAACAGTTCTCTTACTCTTTCAGCACGCGCACTATCAACTCCACGCGCAACACGCGCAGTTTCTGGTACTGTATATTGATGGATTAATGCTACGATTTCATGGCAAATTTCATCAGAACTAGGTTCCAACATAAAAACTGGTCCAAACAAGCCTCCGACTGGTTCGCTGAATATTGGATCATTCTCTTGGAAAATTTGTGGCGATTCATAAACAAGACTCTCTCCAGAACGTCTCACAGAAAAATTTTGTTGCGCAGGTAATCTTCTCATAAATAAATCAAAAGATTGTCGCATTAAATTTCTAGCAGTCTCGGTTTGCATGCTATAAATTGTTAATTTAAAAAAACCTCTAGGACTGTGCGTCAATCTAATGCAAAATATGCTTGAATTTTCGATGTCATTGTAATAGCTAACGCGTCTATCTATAGGTCCTGCATTGACTAATGTGCGATGAAAATCTCCCATCACTGTCCATCCGGAAATTTCTCTATCCGTCGTTGTTGGTGTCGTTCTGCTCATCTCATTAATCTCGCAAATTTGAACTCAATAAAAATAATTATTTAAAAACGTCTTTTTTAAAATTATGGTGCAACCCCAGCTGTAGCTTCCTGACGCGCACGCTGCAGTGCATCTGCAATTTGCGTTTTAAGGGTAGTATCAGGAACAAGATGAGTTATTTTTAAAGTCGTTTGTGCGACTGGATGTCAGCCATGCCAGGCTACGCTTTTTTCGCTTTTTAAAAAACCCT
>JABDDR010000017.1 GCA_013287505.1 Gammaproteobacteria bacterium | reverse complement strand
ATATCACACATTTTCTGATTCCACGTGGTTTTGCATTGGCTGTTCAAGTTGAAATGGATGACTTAACCATTGGCGGTCTTTGCATGGGTGTGGGTATTGAAACCAGTTCACATCGTTACGGATTTCTATTTGAAACAATCGAAGCCTATGAAATCATTGCTGCCGACGGTTCATTGGTACGCGTTACACGAACTGAAAATGCTGATCTTTTTCATGCGTTACCTTGGTCACATGGTACATTGGGATTTCTTGTAGCTGTTGAAATTAAGATTATTCCTGTAAAACCTTACATGCGTTTAGAATACATTCCTTGCCACTCGCAAGATGAATTTTGTACGAAATTCCGCGCGCTGAGTGAATCTGTTACACCACCGTCATTTTTAGAAGCACTGGTTTTTTCCGAAAAAAATAGTGTGATTATGTGCGGTGAATTTTCAGATGCCAATAATCGCGAACCAGATTCAAAAATAAATCGCATTAATCGTTGGTACAAAAAATGGTTTTACACACACGTAGAGGGTTTTTTAACCCATAAACCACATATTGAATATATTCCACTACGCCATTATTTTCATCGCCACACACCATCCGTTTTTTTTCAACTCAAAGAATTAATTCCATTTGCTAATCATGTTTTATATCGCACTTTATTTGCTTGGATGGGTGCGCCAAAAATTTCCTTGATGAAACTCACTTATACAAAACAATTGCGTCGTGAAGCGATGTTTAATCGCGTGACACAAGATATTATTGTGCCGGTATCTGAAATGAATAACAGCCTGAATTTTATTCATCCGCGTTTTGGTATTTATCCTATTTGGATTTGCCCTGTTCGATTATTTGATCACGGGGAAAATGAAGGTTTTTTACGTAATCCAGAAACCAAAATTGCCAATACAAATTATCAACTGTTTGTGGATATTGGTGTTTATGGTATTCCCAAGGCAGTATTAGAAAAGAAAAGCTGGGATATGATTGCCATTTCTCGAGAGTTTGAGAGATTTACGGCAAGCAATAAAGGATATCATTTTTTATATGCCGATATTTTTATGACCCGATCTGAATTTAAATCGATGTTTAATCATACACTTTATCAAAAAATGCGAGAAAAATATCATGCGCAAAAAGCATTTCCCGAAGTGTATGACAAGGTAATTCCAGAATCATGGTTGATTGATATAGAGCATGTTTGAAACTCAATGTCACCCGAGCCTTATTTGCAACTCGCAAGGCTCGGTTGGGATAACTTACATCTTTATTTTCGCGGAAATAAAATTTTTCCGATACGATCCCAGTCAATATGAAATGGAAGAAATGTCATATTAAAAAATACCAAGCGTGCCTGCCCAATAAAATTCTGAAAAGGTGCAAAACCCCAATATCGACTGTCATCGCTGTCATCACGATTATCACCCATCATAAAATATTCACCCTTCGGCACTATTAAATTTTTAAAGTTTACGGTTGGCGCTTTTGGATTAATAATAATTAAGTGATTAATGCCATTTAAATCTTCTCTATATTCTTTTACAGGAATCGTATTT
Organism: Gammaproteobacteria bacterium; assembly: GCA_013287505.1. GTDB lineage: Bacteria > Pseudomonadota > Gammaproteobacteria > Coxiellales > Coxiellaceae > 2-02-FULL-42-43. Next base: position 27,660 of record JABDDR010000017.1, on the reverse strand, counting down.
CCATTATCGAGTATTTCTTTCGTGTTTTTTACGAAGGTTTGTTTTTCTTTCTGTCCGTTAATATAAAGCACTTTGTCGATATAACTAATCCGATCACCGGGCAATCCAATAACGCGTTTAACAAGTGTTAATTGTGTTGGATTAACGGGTGATTGAAATAAAGCAATTTGACCCATTTTAGGATGACTGATTTTTATTATCGCGTGATCCCAAAAAGGTATTTTTAGACCATAATCATATTGCGTCACCAAAATATAATCCCCGGGTTTTACAGTAGGCTCTAAAGATCCTGAAGGCACCTTATAGGGTTGAATGGCAAATGAGCGAATCGCTAAAACGAGCAATAGTACTGGAAAAAATGCGCGACAGTATTCTAGAAATACATTTTTTTTATTTTTATGATCAGATTTAAAAATCCTTTGAAGTAATATATCCACCAATGACACAACACCCGTAAATAATGTCAAAAATGCAAGAATATTTAAAAAATCAAGTAGCTTCATTGTATCACCTGCTTATCTGTTTTAATGACAGTGCCTTGAAGCGCTAATACTTGCAAAAATGATGGTGTTGATTTAACGCTATGACCAATAGAAATAATTAATCCATTGCCACCGGCTTTCGCTGCTAACTGTTTTGCTTTTTCAATAACTTTAGTTTCAGCAACACGTGTAGAATGCACGTTATGATATTCGATAGATATATTTCCAATAACGGTTGCGTTAAGTGGCGCTGTTAATGGAGAATACAGTGTGACATTACCGGGATACGGTGAATACACTTGATCGGTCGCTGGCAATACAACACCCTTTGGATTAATTGCATAAGTTTGCATACTCAAATAAACCGCAGTAATGCATAGCATGGCTGCAATAAAAGAAATAAAGCTGCGTGATATTGCATTCATCTATTTTACTTCCTTAATTGCTGATGATTTGTGTGTTGTTGAAATTTTTTAATAAAAACATCTGCCGTTGCATTGATTGACCATACGCTTGAAAAAGCTACCAATGCACTGATGGCTATCATTCTGACCCAATTAAAAAAATACACTCTTCTTTTTGTTTGACTATAAAATATTTGACTGACTCTTTCGAAAAATACGTTAGATTGTCTAAATTTGAATTGCTTATCATTTTTATGATCCGTTTGCTCATTTTTTAATTTTAACAACGTCAATGCATATTCTTTTTTTCTGATGTGATATTTGCTCATGACAGCTTGATCGCAACAAATTTCCTGAATGTGATTATTTTGATTTTTTACGAGTTGATATGCTGGATTCCACCAGCAAATTATTCCCAATATTTCTATTATGTGATTCCATAATCCATCTCGTTGACGACAATGCTGCATTTCATGGCGCAAGGTTAGAATATGTTCTTTATAAATTTCTACTGCAGAAATTGGAATAATGACGTAAGCTTTATTTAACAGCGAAAAACTGCATGCTTTCATCTTATCCGAATATACGATACACACATGTTTGATTTCTCTTCGATATGGAGATCGATATATTAAAGAATATGTATTGATTATTTTTACAGCATATAAACATATGCCAATGGTAGAGATTAGTGTTAAAAATGTAAGTTTTATTTTTGTTGAAAGTGGTATGAATAATAGTACGTGTAAGCCTGTGGCAATAACACCAATTAATAAGCTCATTATCAGTAATATTCTTATATAAAATAACATTGCAACCGAAGAAAATATTTTATTTCCATGATTTAATTTTTTTACTACCCATAATGTAATCGCAAAAAATATAAATGTGATGTTAAGTGATAGAATAATAGCGATGATTGAATCCATCATGCTTCACCTTTTTCATTAATGAAGATTTCAATTTCTTGCAAATCTTTTTTAGATAAAAAACAATTGTCGATAAGATAGCTAACGAGTTGTGCAGGCTTATTTGAAAATGCATTCTCAATAATTTTGACCAATGTATTTTTTGTATAATCGTTCAAACTATAATGTGCAGAATACAAATGGCTTTTTCCTTGTTTGACAGCGCGCACGACTTTTTTGCCTTCCAAGATGCGTAATATCGTTGAAACAGAGGTGTAGTTTTTTTTACGATCGTCAGGCAACGCTTCTATGACTTGATGTACACTAGATGCGCCATTGCGCCACAAAACAGCCATCACTTCTTCTTCGAATTTACTAAGCTTAACTGGGTGCTTTTTAGACATTTTTGCCACTTATAAACTAATTTATTAGTTGGATTATGATAACTAAAATTTTAGTTGATGTAAAGACGTAGTCGCAAAAAATAATCAAACACGGAATTAATTATTTTATTTTAAATCGACATGAAAACTAATCCCGTGCTGAGAAAACCCTAGCGACTCATAAAATCGATGCGCTTGAGTACGCTTTACATTACTTGATAAAACAAGTTTATAACAACCATATTCTCGGCATTTTTGCATAGCAAACTGCATCATCTCTTTACCGATACCCTTTTGATGATGATGTTCATCCACTACAACATCCTCAACGATACCCGATGGCGTTCCCCTATGCGCCAGATTATCCATAATTAATAATGCAAAAGTACCGACAATAATGTTATTCAATAATACGACATATACCGAATAATTTGGATATCGTTGCATACGATTAAAAATCTTTTTTGCATCATCAATCGATAATACTTTTCCATTATCCATCGCAGGTTGTGCATAAAGATGCAAAATGGATTCAAGATCATTTTCAGTTGCTGTGCGAATACTTAAGTTCATATTTTATTCTCATTTTGCTTGAAATCAGCCTCACTTATGGGTATTATTTGATCGATTTCACATCTTATGAGGTTCGACGCCAATGAATAATTAATCTTTTTTAAGCTTGTTTCAACTACTTAAAGAGATTAATTATGTCTACACCTCGAATTATTATCAATAACCTATCATTCCATATCGAAAATACACTGGTGTCTTTTCGTGATATTCATTTGTCATTTGAATCGCTGAAATACGGCATTGTAGGCGATAATGGCGTTGGAAAAACGACTTTTTTGAGGTTGCTAACTGGTGATTTATTGCCTGAACATGGCAATATTCAGCGTCATGGCACCCTACTCTATTTACCTCAATCACATCAGAATATATCGGAAAATGCGACAATTTCTGATGTATTGGGTATCTCGAAAATTCTGAATGCCATGCAAGACATTCAGTCTGGTTATTACACTGATAATGATTTTGAAATCATCAATAATCAGTGGGATATTGAAGCGCGCATTCAATCTGCATTATTGCATTTTAAAATAAGTGCGGTTGATATCAGCGCACCATTTCAAGCATTAAGTGGCGGGCAAAAAACAAAAATATTACTGTCAAAAACACTGATTTTTGAAACCGATTTTATTTTAATGGATGAACCAACGAATAATCTTGATAAAGAATCGCGTCATATTTTATATGATTATATTGCTGAGACTAAAAAAGGATTGATTGTCATTAGTCATGATCGCTCGCTTTTACAAAAGATGGATTGTATTGTTGAAATAACAACGAAAGACATTAATTTATACGGCGATAATTATGATTTTTATCGTGCGCAAAAAGATTTAGAATTAAGCGCTCTTGAAAAAGAATTTGATGAAGCAAAACGAACAATTCAGCAGGTAAAACACAGTATACAGAACACGAAGGAAAAACATGCGCGATCTGCAGGTCGTGGTCGCAAAGCATTTTTAGAGGGGCATGTTGATAAATTAACAGCGCGATCAAAAGCAGGTAAAGCTGAAAAATCAAAAAAACGTCATGCCGCACAAGAAGAAAAAATGATTGCTGATAATACAAACAAGATTGCTGAGATACGCGAAAAAATTGAAATTAAAACAAATATCACTGCATCATTGGATGCAACACATGTACCCAATGGTAAGACAGTATTAGAAATAAAATCAGTTGATTTTAAATATGACGCTCAAAACGATTTTATGATTAAAGATTTCAATCTGGAAATCATTGGTGCTGAGCGCACTGCAATCACTGGCGAAAATGGTTGTGGAAAATCAACATTGATAAAATTAATTCGACAAGAATTATTTCCAATGAATGGGTCAATAAAAATGGGGGTTGATAAAGTTGCATATTTAGATCAATCGATTTCTTTTTTAGATAAAAATAAATCATTGATTGAAAATTTTCTAGATCTTAACTCAGAATCAAAAATTTTTGATGCCTATAGCGCACTTGCAGAATTTCAATTTCGTAACAAAGATGCAGAAAAGAAGGTGTGTGAATTAAGTGGTGGTGAAAAAATTCGCGCCGGCTTGGCAATTAGCTTAATGTCTTTAGTGCCACCGCAATTGATTATCTTGGATGAGCCCACGAATCATTTAGATTTGCGATCAGTTGAAGCGATTGAATCGATACTAAAATCATATCAAGGTGCCATGTTGGTAGTATCACACGATGAGGCATTTTTAAATAATATTGGCATAACAAGAACAGTGCGAATGCAGAATTTGTCTGTATAATGAGCGCCAAAATACTGAGGTAAATATGACAGATCTATATGACGTAATTATTGTGGGTGGTGGACCAGTTGGCGCTGCGCTCGGTATTGAGCTAGGTTTAAATAACATCAAAACACTCATACTTGAAAAGTATGAAAATCCTCTGCTTTCTCCACGTGCGCAATCACTCAATGAACGTTCGATGGAATTATTTATGCGCTGGGGTTTGGTCGATAAAATGCGTGCAAGTACCCTGCTCCCAAAAGATTATCCCATGCAAGGCGTTTGGTGTTCAAAATTAAACGGTATCACTTATGGTGCTGCTGGATCAGGACAGCAAATTAAAGAAAAAATTACAGCGCAAAAACCCATTCGTATTCCGCTATATATTACTGAGAATATTTTGCGTGAACGATTGACGGATTTTGATTGCATCACATTTTTAAAAAACACTCTTGTTGAATCTGTAACAATTGAAAATGATCGTGTCAAAGTCATTTCGAAAAATAAACTAAAAAATTTATCACAAGAGTACACTGCAAAGTATGTCATTGCTTGTGATGGTGCAAACAGCATTACCAGAAAGTGTATGGATATTACATTTGAAGGATTGGCAACCAAAAGACGCGTGATTAATTTGTTATTTGAATCACTTGATTTACACCATAAAATCACCGTTGAAAATGGTTTCATTTATTATTTATTAGAAAATAAAATGGTAACCGTTGTTGGACCGGTTGATCTTAACAAAGGCATTTGGTACGCGAGTATTGTTTATACAGGTGAGGAAAAAACCATTGATGAAATTGATGTTGATCAATTAATTGAAACACTTACCGGTGTTCAATTTACCAAAAAAATAATCAATAAGCATTTTTGGGATATGCAAATTCAACTGGCTGAACATTTCTCAAAAGACAATCGTGTTTTTTTAATGGGTGATGCTGCACATGCATTTTCACCAACCGGTGGTTTTGGTTTAAATACAGGCTATGGTGATGTCACCAATTTAGCGTGGAAATTAGCATCTGTTCTTAATAAAAAATCCAATGACAACATTCTAAAAACATATGAAACTGAAAGACATCCCATTGCGTTGCATAATCTACAAGCCGCAGAAAGAAATGCTGCGGATGCTGTTGCTGTACGTGTTAAATTTCCGCCAGACAAAGAGCCACAAAAATTTGCTGATGAAAATGCACGTATTGCGAAACAACACACTCATGTGGGTGGCATTACATTAGGATACACATATAATCCCAACGAAAAACCCATGTCACCATCAGAATATATTCCAACCATGAAACCAGGCTATTTTTTACCGCATATTGAAATCGACGGCAAATCTATTTATGAAAAATTATCACCCACACAATGGACATTAATTGTCTGTGGCAAAGAAAAAATTAAATTTAAAATGGATCAATTGAAAATTTTGCATGTACCAGAAAACACCTATCCTTCACGATATATTTTAATTAGGCCAGATTGGCATATTGCCATTACAAGCAACACAATTACAGAAGTAGTTTTGAAAAATTATTTTAAGACAGTTTATTTGCATGGTGATTTTAAATATTAATTCTCGTAGGGAATTTCGTGCCAAGCGCGCCTGGCACGATTCTTGTCAAGTTGCCTCTCTTTTAAAGCAAAAGAAAAAAACAATGCACGAAATACATAACATAATAAAATAGGTTTCATTTAAAGTAATGATATTATGTAAATCTAACATATGCGCGCATACACCGACAATCACGGCAGCTAACACATTAAATAGTCCAGCTAGCAAACCGCCCGCTATCCCAGAAAATTCTTTATAAGAGGATAATGATTTGGTAGCAAGGTTAGCAAATATGAGTCCGTCACACATAAAAATCATAAAAATAGGCAGCGTCACTAAATAAATATTCATTGGATGATGAATCAGCGATGTAATAAGAATCGGAATGAGTGGTATGACGAGCGAAAGCAGCAATCCAACACCAATCAATTTTTCGACACTAAAATAATTAAGTAGTCGATCGTTAATCAAATTACCAACCAAATAAGATGCGCCTGCAAATAACATGACATTACCATATTGCGCTGCATTAAAATGTAATGTGTTTTGTATAATAAAAGGCGCAGCTGTGTAATATAAAAATAAAATCGCATTTTCAACGGCCAATATAAAAATTGCAGCAACAAAAAAATGATCTAAAAATAAAATTTTCCATTTTTGAAAAACACGGGACAATGATAAAACTTTTTTAGTTGATAGGCGTTGTGGTTGATTTTTAAATAATTCAAAACATAACACAAATCCAATCAAACCATAGATCGCCATAAAATAAAAATTAGCTTGCCAGTTGAAGTAATGTTGCAAATAACCACCAATCACAGGCGCAATCATCGGCGTCATTGACCAGCTCAATGTAAAATAATTATTTGCTTTGGCTAACATTTTTCCAGAAAAATTATCTAAGATAATGCTTTTAATGACGACTGCAACAGATGTTGCGCAAACACTATTTATGATGCGTAGAAAATATAACCATTGAATAGATGGGACCAGTGCTGATAAAAAAGAAGAAATAACATAACAACCCAAGGCGATTAATATAAAATTTTTTCTTTCCATATGATCTGAAACAATACCAACCAATGGTTGTGACAGTCCAAATCCTGCAAGATACAAAATAATCGTGAGTTTTGCACCATAATGCGTTACGTGAAAATAATTCATAATTGCAGGCAAAGAAGGTGTATACAAATCCATGCCAAGTGCAATAAGCGGTGCCAGTAGCAGACAGAGTGGTAAAATGTTTTTTTGATTGATAATCATGGCGGAATAAACCCGCTTGCTTGCATTTTTAGTTTTCTCGTTTATAGCATGTTTTTGTTTCAGTGTCATTCCGTTCGGTTCAACCATTGTATAGACGCCATTCCCTTGCTTGCACAATCAGTTTATGATGTCTCTTCAGCGGCTTACATGATTTTTTAACAAGGAGGGAGTGATCATGCAAAAAATGGTAAAAGTGGTTGTGATGGGTACGCTACTGTTTGGAAGCACGTGTAATTACGCATCGGAATCTCAAGATCCTTCGGTGACGGTCACCGTCACTGCATCTACTTTGGTATCCAATGTTCCAAACGATTTTAAAACTGAAAAATTTGCCCTGCTTCGTCCTTGGGAGCTTGATACGCCACCCAGTTTTGACATCTCTGCCACACCTACAACCGATCAACTGACTGTCAATCCGCTCAATAATCTGGCTGCATTTTCTATCGTAGACAGCGTGCCGCCGAATAAAGGTTTAACATGGTATTATTATTGTGACGGACTACAGTTTAATTACGCGGGCAGTGAAACGAAAACAGCGACTGTTGTTTTCTCTGGAACAATCGATCCTGGCAATCCTGGTAGCGGCGTTCAATGCACTTGCTCGGGTTCTGCGTGTTCAACCACAGCTACTGTGCCGGCTAGGTTGGTGATGAGATGATGTGATTGTGCGATGCGTCCATTGCCATATTTAGGAATTAAGCTTGAGTGCGTCTTTAAGCACAAGCCGAACATCATCGAAAATTAAACAGCTGTCAGTGCCAAAGTGGCTTGGGAGCGGTTAACAATGCCACCCGAGCCTTATCAAATAACACTTAACGTGCTCAACATATTCTCACAGCTTTTTAATGCTGCGCCATACTGACTCTTTGTAAAAAAATGCCACGCATCTTTTTCAAATAAATTATTTTCTACAATACATTTTGACACAAGCGATTTAAGATCATTGGTGTTTTTACAAAAGGCTAAATCAAAACGCAGAAAATCCGCGTTATTGAGCTTATTCATTGTCTTGGTATTATTTCTGTGTATGCCTTTAAAAAAGGCGGGGTCAAAATTATTTTTGGTATTGCGCAATACCGATTGCGTGGTTCTACTATGAATATAATTTTGCATTATGTCATCAATGGCTATTTTTGCCTTAATAAAGGCATTTTCATTTTTAATGCTTTTTTGTTCTTCATGCATTCTGTGATAAATGCGAATAGGGTCATGATGCGTGATGAGAGTGATTATACGATCGTTTGAAAGTTGCGACTGTGTTTCTAAAATTAATAATAAATCTTCAGGAACATTTTTTAATTTTTTGGCAAGATTAATGACTGTGGACAGTTGTTTTTTATTCAGCGTTAATGTTTTCCATAAATATTCTTGTTTCTTAAATGAAAGTGCGCAAAAATGCCGTGCAAATATCGCAATATCTTCGTTGTTGTGTTTGATAACAAGATCAATCATCGCATCAGCTGGAAATGCGCGCGTATTAACTTCATTGAGCAGATGAAAAAGCGCTGTGGCTTGAGGCTCAGACAATCCGTTCGGAAATTTTTTTATCTGCGTTTTTGATAAATTTAAATGGGGGTTATACAATCTTTCAATGTTAATTCGCATCTCATTATTTAATCGACAAGCACTTTGTAATGACCGTTTTAATCCAAATTTTTCAGTCAGCATAAAGTGTCTTAAAACGATATCGTATTTTTCATGCATCGCAAAATAATCTTGATGAAGCAAATCAATATTTTCTGCATTCATTAAAAAAGTGTATGAAATAATATTTTTTACTGGATACTGTTTTGTTTTAATAAAAAAAATCAATGCGTTTTTGTGAGAAACGGAAAAACGATTGCCAAATATTTTTAATTGATTGGGGCGCAATCCATCAGCATACAGTGCATTGAGCGTGGCTATCTGATAGACATTTAAATCTTGAAGCATTTGTACTGTTACTTCAGGTTGTAGCTCCATTTCTTTTAATAAAAATCGCATGGCCTGGGTGTGTTCCGAAAAATGATGAGGCAATGCCCGCAGATGTCTTTGACGCAATCCACTGCTATAACCATCGCGTAATGACAGTGCTTGTGCAGCGGAAAGATTGGATAACTCGTCGATGGCGAGAGGTAAAGGAACATCTAAAAAAATAACTAAAAAATATAATGTTTCTAAAATTAAAATCTCAGATATTTTAATGCCCTGCTGCTGTAACGATTCTAATGTGATCTCATCATCATAAGAAACACCTTCGTCATCAAACGCATGATGTTGTCTTAAGGCATTGACAATCACTGAACGTCTGTCAGTTCTTGGCGTATTATGCAGAGAGGGAGGTAAATTTAAACGTGATCGCCATTGTTTTGAAAAATGTTCCGCCGATTCAATCCACCCCCTTTCAACTATTTGAGATCGTAATTCATCTTTTGAGATTAATTCTTCCAGCTCTGCAATTCTCTCAAATGTCATACATTCAACGGTTTTTTTAAAGGATACGGGGGATGATATTTCATCAAGTGATCGCCTAAATGAAAAATAATGAGTAATCGCAGAACGCGTTCCAAAATCCTCATACAGCACATCATTGTTAAAACAAATATCATTAATAAACTTTAATGCGGTAATAAATTCCATTTGCCGCGCATCATGAATCATCTCAGCTTGCGTGCAATACAGCCTATCGAGTGAATCTAAAAATGTGGCGCAATCTTCTGAGATTGCTTTTTTGAGATAAATACATTTTGTGCCAATATCAATGGCATCGTAAAATAAAATAGTTTCGAAGTGAGAGCCGGTATCACTGATAAAAGAATCTAAAAGATCCTGCTCAGCTTTGTTAAGTGATTTTTGAAATGATGTTCGCATAAGCCAATCCCTGCTGTCTGATTTAGAATGTCGTGCCAGGCGCGCCTTCGGTGCCTTTCTTATCCTTGCGTCCAAGGAAATGATATTGCGACTGAAGTAATATTTTTTCCGGATCCATCCATAAAAAATAAACTTATTTTTACATGCTGCCAATACCGTGTTTTAGATTTATGTACGAGAAAGAATGGCAAAAAGGCACGGAAGGCGCGCGTGGCACGATTCTCAAAAAGGCGCGCGTGGCACGATTCTCACACGGATAACCAATCTTCGACTGAAAATTGGTTATCCATTATGAAAAAATGGCTTGTTATGCAAAATTATCCAACGAGTTGCTTCGTGCAGGTAATATATGAATTACCCGAACCTGAAGGAGCGTTGACAACTACATGAATTTTGTAAGTATGCTTTGTATCAATTGTTGCTCCACATTGTGCAACAATTGAATTTGTAACATTTACTGGCCCTTGACCCGATTGTGCTATGTTAAACTGAGTTATTGAAGTAGCGCCAGTCATTGCCATATATTGACCAAGAGGATACAAAAACGTGTTGCTGCTCCAACCATATTCCCACCCGAGGTTGTCATATACAGCGATTGTGAAAATTGGAAATACAGTACTGTTCGGGGACATGTATCCCCCAGTAGTAAAGCACACATCACCGCCAGCCATTTTATTACCCAAACAGGTTTGAGCCATTGCTGTTGATATCATGAAAAATGATAAAACAGCAAAGATTAAACTTAATGATTTTTTCATTGAATTCTCTCACTTCGTTGATTAATGATTAATAAAATAGATTGATAATACTTATCAGTCTTTGGATGGAATGGATAATATCATGTCTACTATCAAAATAGAACAACATGAGCGTGTCAGGCAAGAGTTATTTGACTTATTTTCGATAAAATAGTTTTAAGCCCCATGATTCCTATAGAACGCAAACGTGACAATGTCATATTTGGCGCAACTTAAAACAAGTCAAATAACTCTTACCTGACATGCTTTAAACGTAAAATTCCTTAAGGCGAAATTATGTTCAATTTTTGTTTCTAGTTTTGTAGACAAAAAAGGTGTGATTGATTACTCTGTTGAAAATTTATACAGACCGGAGAATGGTAGTGAAAACCTTTAAAAAAACCGCAGTTTTGTGCATTTTTTCGTTAATGTCTTTTTCAGTATTTGCAACACAAACCGTGCCTGTAAAAAAAACTTTAAAGCATTGGGTATCTTTGGGTAATGCAGATTTTGCAAGTGGTGCTACTCAAAATATTTTTGCAATTAATGGCAGTGGCGTGCCGTATTACGCCTATCTTGGTAACAACTTAACATTCGACGCACCTCTTTCCGTCATGACATTACAAAAAGGAACTTGGATTCCAGCAGGAAATACGGTGATTGCGCCATCTGAAGCTTCTTTTAGTTTTGCGATGGCAATTAATTCGGAAGATCCCATGGCGTACCCCTATCTTGCGTATGCGCCAGCAAGGGGTAGTTCAGGTCCGTTGGTTGTTGATCATTTTAATGGCACAACTTGGGTTCCTGTTGATCCAACAATGTTGCCTCAGGCTGGTGGAGATGCTGTTTCGATGACGGTATCCAATCAAGGAATTCCTTATGTGGTTTTGATAACTCTCCATACTGGCATTGTTCATGTTCTTAAATTTTCTGGAAATACTTGGGAAACAGTGGGTCAACCGTTTTTCCTTTCGAATGTCGACACATACGATACTGATATCGCGGTAGACAGCAATGGACGGCCATTCTTAGCTTATGAAAATGCCGTCGCAGATCCATCTCCATCCATTGTTGTGATGAAATTAGAACATAGTCTTTGGACACAAGTTGGTTCGAGCATTCAAAATGTAAATACATTCGGTGCGTTTGGTTTTTCTGTTAGTAAGTTCGGTATTCCTTATGTTGCCTACCCCACAGAAAATACGCAGAAACCTCGTGTAGTTAAATTTGACAATAATCAGTGGGAAAGTATTGGTACTTTTATTCCGCCGCATCCACATGCATACGATTTTTCTTATAATTTTTCATTAACGATGTCATCTCAGAATACACCTTATGTCTCTTTTGTTAACTCAGACTCAAATGTGGTTGTTGAAAAATTAAATGCGAATAAAAACTGGGTTTCTGTTGCTAACAGCAATATTGTCCCCCATCCACATGGTGCGCCCAACAATATGTCATTGACACTAGATAGTCTCGGTAATCCTTATTTGGCATATGATACATCATTAGATTCCGCAAATGTCAAAACGCTGAGTCAATAAATTAAGACGTGAGCGGATAGGATCATGTTGTTTGATGACTTACTCAATTGCATTAAAGAATATAATTTTCAAGAGTTTAATGCGTTTTGGACTGCTGCTACTCATTCAGACGTACAGTTGGCGCTAGCCTCTTATGACGAAAATCGACTCTCTTTGTTGCACTTGGCCTGCTGGACTCGTGCTCGTGATAATGATGATACAAGAATAATAGAGTTATTACTCAAATCGATGTCCATTGACCAAATCAATGCAAAAGGTTCTGAAGGCTTTACTGCGCTTAATATTGCTGTTCACATCAAGTATTTTAACGCGTGGATTTTATTGTTTAAAGCAGGTGCTTCTGATGATTTTTATACATTGGCTGACGCGAATTTTTTTGTGGGAGAGATGGAAGTACATTTTTTAGAAGAAAATTACCCTTTATCGCTAATGTATATTGACACCGCTTTGACTATTTATAGACGCTTATCACCAGATCACATGGATAGTCTGTATGAAAAAATAAAAAATATTATAAGATTTGTTGATCCAATTACTCAGCAATTATATTTAAAAAACGCTATTAATAATGACGACAAAAAATTGGTTGTTACTCTATTAAAGGCAGGCTTAATTCCAAGTGAAGAAATGTATCATGATGCACAGGGTGAAGTAAAAAAATTCTTTGACTATTACCCTGGATTAACTCGCCATGGCTGGCGTTTAAAACAATTAAGGCAACAACCAGAAGAAACAATGTGGCCTTTCAGTCTCGATGACAAGGTTATTAGATACCCTTCTATTTTTGAATGTGTAATGGACCCGGGAAAATTGCAATATTTATCGGGTGGACTAGATAATTTAATAGATGATGAAGCGGATACGACTGACGAAGAAAGTTCTGATGATGAGTTAGATAAAGAAATTGTGGTTAATCCCAGATTAAGGGCCACTGAAAATTATCAGATGTTAAAGAGAGGCGTTCATTTTAGTCCAGCATTTTTTACCAGTCGTCAAAGAAAGGTAGCGCAACAACCAGAAAGTCACCAACGAACTATCTACTCCCTAGGGACAATGGCGCTTGCGCGAGAATTAAATAATGATTTTTCATCCGCAGACACTAAAATTAAAGACCAATTTTCACGTTTACAAAATAATACTACTGCGTTAACTGAATGCACAGTGAATGGAAAAAAACGTGCACCAAGAAGATGTAACAACAAGCCAATTGCTTTTGAAAATCAACTCATGCATTTGATTCAGGTATACGTAGATCCCCGTGGATTTGACGGTTTGTTTAATAATAACCTGATTATAACCAATTTTGGATTTCCTGTTTCTAAGAATGTTTTTTTATCGACATCGTTTGATACTTACGTAGCAGATTCTTATGCTTCAAACGCCCGCGGTATTACTGGACTTCCACCTTATAATCCCCGAATAAGAAAAAGCACTGGCGTGGTGAAACATAATACGGTAGGTTATATTGAAACATATTGTATGGATATAACCTCTTCACATGTGACGGATGTAAATCAGTTATACAGAGAAGAAAAAATTGGTATCGCACATAATTTTCGTTATAATCAAGAAGTTCTTGTTCAGTCTTCAATACCGGAAGAAAATGTATACTCGTATGAGTTAATTTCAGTATCAAATAATAGACGTTCTCTATTTCTTGCAGATAAAACCTCAAGAAGAATAGAAAAATCCCCACCACTCCATCAGTCGCTTGTTTTGAGGTAGCGGTGCCAGGTAGCGGTGCCACGCGCGCCTTCCGTGCCTTTCTTCCCATCTCCGCAAAATACATAACAATTAGCTGAAAACACTGTATTGAAATCTTTCCGCAAGACGTATATTTTTCATGCATGGACAGACAAGGCAGACAACCGCGCATTCACGTGCCAAACAGTATTCATCACGTGATGGTGCGAGGAAATAATCGTCAACGCATTTTTTATGGCGCGGATTGTTTTAATTATTTTCTTGACAGGTAGCGGTGCCACGCGCGCCTTCCGTGCCTTTCTTCCCATCTCCGCAAAATACATAACAATTAGCTGAAAACACTGTATTGAAATCTTTCCGCAAGACGTATATTTTTCATGCATGGACAGACAAGGCAGACAACCGCGCATTCACGTGCCAAACAGTATTCATCACGTGATGGTGCGAGGAAATAATCGTCAACGCATTTTTTATGGCGCGGATTGTTTTAATTATTTTCTTGATATGGTGAGTCAAAGCACAGAAAAATTTGATCACAAAATTCTTGCTTACTGCCTAATGAGTAACCACGCGCATTTATTGATTCATATTCATGATTCATCTCTTTCATCGGTGATGCAAAAAATTAATTATCGATATGCCCGATGGTTTAATCACAAGCAAAAATGTATTGGACATTTATTTCAAGGCCGTTATCGATCTCTTGATGTTGATAATGAAGAATATCTTGTTAATTTATGTCGATATATTCATTTTAATCCAGTTGCTGCGAAAATAGTGAATGAATTAAACGATTATGTGTGGTCCAGTCATCACTATTACGTTAAAAATAATTTTCCGGTATGGATGGATAGTCGTTTGATGCTATCCGCAATAAAAAATAAAACAAATTTAAATTATACTGATTTTATGACACAACCTGTTGATCGAGAAACTTGGACGCCAGCTATATAT
This sequence comes from Gammaproteobacteria bacterium, assembly GCA_013287505.1. Taxonomy (GTDB): domain Bacteria; phylum Pseudomonadota; class Gammaproteobacteria; order Coxiellales; family Coxiellaceae; genus 2-02-FULL-42-43. The sequence goes on along the minus strand of JABDDR010000017.1, from coordinate 12,570 downwards.
ATTTCGGAAATGGGCGATATTATTCACAATGAAGATATGCTTCGTTTTTTACAAAAAGAAAAAGTTAATCCAAATAAATTGATCAATCAATTTTTAACTGAGGAGCAAGTCTCAACCATTGTGTGTCGTGAATTAAATATTTCAAAAACAGCACTACTCGGATCTTCCAAAAATCCTCAACTTGTTAAAAAAAGAATTTTATTGATTAATTATTTGCTTCATTTTTCCAATATAAATATAACAGGCGCCGCTAAATTATTTCAAAGAACACATGGAACATTATCCAGGCAATTGGAGAAATTTTCTTTACATCCAAAAAAATATTTTCCCAATGAATTATTAAAAAATATCGAAAAATCTTTGAGTGATAAGATAACTAATATCTAGAAAGGCACGGAAGGCGCGCGTGGCACTGTGGCCATAGAAAGGCACGTAAGGCGCGCGTGGCACTGTGGCCAATTAGGGGGTTCCCTGGAGCAATCTCCAAAAGTGGCCGGTTTTTAATTTATCCCGTGCAATCACGCAGCCCCAACTGGTTTTTTCTCTCGTAACGCAATCAGCTACCTGTTTTTATGTGATAAAAAATGAAGACGTCCAATAGAAATTAATACCACAAAATTACTGATAATCATTGGGATAAATCGAATGTTTTCTTGGAATAGACTACTAATCCAGGGAATATAACTTGTCGAAAAGAAAATCGTTGTAAATATAATGGCGACATAAGCAAACCAAAATCCCCACTGCTTTCCAAAAAATAACCCTAAAACAGAAAGTAAATTAAGCACCAAGTATAATGAACCGAGTGCAAATATAAAAATATCCCCCTGGATGGAGGTGTTGACTCGAAAAATCAGCAGGTTTCCAAAATTAATTATGAGAACCAAGATGATCAAGCAAGCAAAAAATCGGCAAGCAAACTTCATATTGTTCATCATCGCTCCATTTCTTACGGATTAACTCAGTCCAAAAAAAACCCTCGTTTTATTGGACCACCCTTATTTCATTTTAGTGGTACACTAACGCCCTAATTTCGGTACAAGATACTGGTTTTCGTAATCTAAGTCTACTGAATGGTTAAATTTTGAATAATGCGAACTGGGTGAATCTACATAAGCGCCTGAATCTGTCATTCGACCTATAATTTGAAATAAAATCAATTGATTGCAACAGACTCTCTATTCAATAATATTCAGATTCTTCGATAATACGACCCATAATTTATATCATACTTCAGCTATAATTTGATGTGTGATTATTCTTTTTAAGTTTTAACATGGAACCGGCGTTCTTGTTCGAAGGTGATATGAAAATTGAAACACTTAAAAAATTTTTATTGAAATTTAAACCAACAATTTCAGACGAAGAGGTTTCTGAAATTCACACAATTATCATGGGAAAATTAAGAGATAATGATTATGCACGAGCACTTGAAGAATCCAAAAGAGAAATACTACCCAAGATAAGATCTGAAAGTGAAAATGACGCTGCTTTAAATGAAAAATATCAACATGAAATTATTTGGCTGGTTAATAAAATCAAGTCGGATATCAAAAAATCTGAATTTCCTGGTTCATTTAATGAAGAGAGATTAAAAGGCGCGACAGTGGAAGAAGTGCGTGGAATTCGGCACATGTATGAAAAAAAATATAATATCAAAATTATTATGAGTGGTGAGTATGATCAACACTTTATTGAAAAACGGCAAGTAAGGTTATTACAAGAAATTTCAATGTTAGAAAGCGTTGGTAATGAAAAATTTTTATATATAATCAAAACAAGCCTGGAGGAGGAGGAAATAATAAGACATTTTTTCCCTTCCATTACTCAAATATGCGATGATTTTCGTGTTTTTTTTGACAGCACAAATAGACTTCGAGAATTGACGGATACAGAAAACAGTCAATTTTTATCCGCAATTGAAAAGCATAAAACTTTTTTAACTGGAAGCGTTGATCGACAAATCGCTTCAAGATTGCAACAGGTGGAGGAAATAAGAAATCCTGAAAAATCAGTTCATATTCCAATTTCACAATCAGAGGTTATTCAGGAAGTATCGGCCATAGCCAAAAAATTGTTGCCCAATGAAAAAGTGGGGTACATATGGAGTGTGGCTGGAAAATCTGGTAAATCACATTTTGAATTTTTGATTATAGAAAATCATCAATTAACAAAGGTAGCTATTTGGTCAGTAAATGATTTCATGTCACTCCTTTCAAGAGATTTTCCTGCTATACCGATGTTTCAACCCGATTTGCAACCTTTTTCTCTAGCAAGGGATGTTAGTATAATGCCTCAAGCTGACGATAGATCTTGCGGCACCCTTGGCTCAGCATATTTAAAAGTATTATTAAGAAATAATGCCAACAGCCTGTTGAACGATAGTCTGAGATTTTCATATTACGATAGAGAAGGGGAGTTAAGGCACTTTCTTTTTCCGGCAGCGCATACTCTACGTTACTCACAATCAGGAAGATTTAACGAATCTCTGTTATCGTTGTTGTCGGCTGGCGATACATGCACATGTCGTGGTAATTCATTCACCACGATTCAAGGAATGTTGACGCAGTCAATTCAAAGAGCAGAAGAAATAGGAGATGCCAGAACAGCTATCGAAAATCAACAAATGTTAGCAATCCTTCCAACCTTTAGGGAGCGATGGATCGCCGATTATCAACAAATGTTGACAAAAAGGGATCCGATGCTTTCTTCCGGCACTGATCATAATGTTTATTTAGCATGGACTACAGAGAGACTTAGAAATCGAGTATCAATCACAGCATCTACAGCAGCAGGTATGTTTTCATGTCCAGCTAATGTGGCTGGGCAGATAAGTGAAGCGGTACCTTCAGAATTTGCGGATTTAAAAAGAAAACTTATTGATAGGCTTAAACAGATCCGTGGACCAGAGAGCTCAGAGAGGACACAAGATCATGCGTCTTTAAATGAATTAATCCAAAAAATTAATGGATCCAAAAGTCCCGCTGAGTTAAATACTTCTCTTGTTTTTGGATTTACGATACTGAAAACAAAATACCATTTATGCTTAGAAGAATATCAAGACAGATGTCATGGACTCGAGGCTGAAGGTAGGGGGAACTCTCCTGCATGCTAAATCATAAATTTCTTAGTAGTCTTATTCTAAGTATTTACACCTCATCGTATTTCAGTCCAATGCTTTTCAACCACATTTTTCCCTTCATTGTTAGTATCAGTACTCTTTTTTTTGTTTGAGAATGCACTAGTAATTTATTTTTAATGAAATGAGTTAGCAAAGCGGCGCCCAGGCTTCCAGCAACATGATATTTTCTTTCTGTCCAATCTAAACAAGGTTTGGCTAATGTAACGGTGCCACGCGCGCCTTTCGTGCCTTTCTTTCCTTTCTTTACAACCAGAAAAATATTTCCCCAATGAATTATTAAAAAATATTGAAAAATCTTTGAGCGATAAGATGACTAACACCTAGAAAGGCACGGAAGGCGCGCGTGGCACCGTTAGAACTGCACAGCATTAATTGGTCGAGAAAATTAATCCGTTTTTGCCATAATCGGTTGATCAGGAATATATCCGGAATCGAATATTATTTTTTCAATTTGCTTTACATCAGATTGGGTGATGCTGGGTAGTACTAATCTCACCGTTTGTGGATCAACATCTAAATTCTCTACTGTTGATATCTGCTTAAGCTTATGTCTCATTGCGTAAATACAATATTGACAATTAATTCCATGAAAATTAATAACAATCACCGATTTTAAATCCGCCATAGTGATTAGCGGAAACAAAACAAGAAAAATAATCATTATAGATCGCTTCATAAAATTTCTCGTAGCAAAAAAAATGAAGTTATCACATATGCTGCCATAAAACTTATAAACCACAACACCAACGAAATATTCAATATTATCTGAGGCCATAAAACTGAATAATCGGATACAGACGTAACATTACATTTAAAATCCATTTTATGTTTTCGAAAAAATCTGTCTGTAAACAACAATAATAAAGCAGTTACAGAAAACATAAAAAATTTTCTTTGGGTGAGTGGAATTAACCATGGAAAATGCAGTGTTAACTCGGCAATAATGCGCCCCATTCCAAAAAAAACAAGAATAACCGGCAGCAAATAGCAAAAGGTAACTACTAAAGCGGATACAAAACTAATTACAATAAAAATTATTTTTTTTATTTCGTCAGGCATTTATTTGTCTCCCATATTTTAAAAATAACGAAGGGATTTCTTTATTTGGGAGAGGTCGACTAATAATATATCCTTGTATGATATCGCAACCATTGATTTTCAAATAATTTAATTGTTCTATCGTTTCAACACCCTCAGCAATAACAGATAAATTTAAATTATGCGATAAATCAATAATTGCTTTTGTAACAGTTGCATTTTTTTTATTTTCATTAACATAAGATATAAATGTTTTATCTATTTTTAAAATATCAATAGGATATTGTGATAAATAACGCAATGAAGAATAACCCGTACCAAAATCATCAATTGAAATTTTTACACCGATCTCTTTAAATTTATGCAATAAATCAAGTGTTTTTTGGTCATTAAGCATAATCATGCCTTCTGTTAATTCAATGTCCAGATAACGAGGATCTAAACCAGTATCATTTAAAGCATTTTTAATCACTGCAATTAAATTAGCATCAGAGAATTGACGAGGCGAAATATTAACGGAAACTCGAACACCTTCAAAACCATTCATATGCCATTCTTGACACTGTCTACAGGCTTCTTGAATAACCCATGCGCCAATCGCAATAATAAGACCCGTATTTTCAGCTATCGGAATAAACTCATCAGGCGATAAAAAACCTTTTGTAGGATGATTCCAGCGCAGCAATGCTTCAAAGCCGACGATTGTATTTTGAGAAAGTTGAAATTGTGGCTGATAAAATAATACCAACTCGTTTCGCTCTACCGCTTTACGTAAATCATTTTCAATGCCAATTTTATTGATGAGCACTGTGTTCATTTTTTCATTAAATACCGTATACCCACCCTTTTCGTGTTGCTTTGAAAAGTACATGGCGATATCCGCTTTTTTCATCAATTCATCTGAACTTTCACCATGGATTGGGTAAAGTGCGATTCCAATACTCGCTGACACGACAATTTCTTTTCCTTTTGTTGTATAGGGTTTATAACTGAGTTTTATGATTTGATCAGCGACACGTTTTGCATCTTCAACATCTGCAATGTTATTGAGTACAATAATAAATTCATCACCGCCCAGTCTTGCTAAAATAGCATTACTTTGCAATCCATTTTTTTCTAAATCAAGTGCGCATTTTTGAATATTTTTTGCTGCATGACGTAATAACTCATCACCTGCATCGTGACCAAATACATCATTAATTTGTTTGAAATTATCCAAGTCAAAATACAATACTCCCATTAATTTATTATTTTCTTTTGCATTCACAATCGCTTGATTAAATAATTCTTTAAAAAAATCTCTGTTAGAAAATCCAGTTAATGTGTCGTAATAAGCCAATTTTTTTATTTGTTCTTGAGAGATACGTTGTAAATTTTCATTGTATTGAATTTTTTCTAACATGATATTAAAAGTATCATTTAAATGTCCAATTTCATCGTTACTCACTTTTGTAATACGCGTAGAATAATCATTTTGAGTTATAACATGAGTCATAGCATTATCTAATTGTAACAATGGATTTGATATTAATTCTTCAAATCGCATGGCAAAAAAAACTGTAATCATTGAAAATAAAAAAATAATTTTTATGAGATTACTGATATCTAAATCATTTCCAAGTGAAGCCTTCACTAAAACGGCGGCAATGATTTTATTATTTTTTTCGATAGGATCAAGCAGTTTTAAATCATACCCCTGAAAAAATATTGGCTTACTGGATTTTATATTTAAATGTAACTTGTTGAGAAAAGACAATTCACTATGCGAAACGGTTAAATTCTCATGAGAGTCATCAGTTAAAAAGTCTGAAAAAGATTGGTTATTGTATGAATATATCTCTGCAGCACTGATTCCGGGATGTAATCTTAAGTCCAGCAAGGATTGTTGAATTAATTTTACATCATTGTTTTTTACAGCAAATTCAATGGTGGTTGTTTCATCGATTATATCTGAAATCAGTGATCCGGCATCTTGATCTTGGATTTTTCCGTTAGTTAAAACTTCTAACGCAGTAAAAAAAGATATAAAAAGCACAATAAAAATGATAAGAAATACCATTTTATTTCGAATAGAAAATATGAACTGTGGTTTTTGATCCATGCGTGTGCCACTCACTTTCATCCATGCCTGTTTAGCTTAACACATTTATAGTGAGCGTGTCAGGCAAGAGTTATTTGACTTATTTTCGATAAAATAGTTTTAAGCCCCATGATTCCTATAGAACGCAAACGTGACAATGTCATATTTGGCGCAACTTAAAACAAGTCAAATAACTCTTGCCTGACACGCTTTAGACAAAAAAGGTCTGTTACAAGGACATGATTTAGAATTACTGATCGATCTGGGATATGTTGATGCGAGTCCCATTACGTACGAAGATTTTTTGCCCGTGAGTGTTGCCGGTATTTTCAGTTCAAATTTGGGGGGTGCACCTTCAAAAATGCTGCCAGGTAAATCCGATCAATTGGAGTTTGAAAAAGCGTTGGGTAGAAAAGTGAATGATTTATTTCATTGTTATGAATTATTGGAAAATGAGTCGAAAGTGACAATGTATCGAATGCTGGGTATAGATCAGTATGCTGCATATAAGTTGTCAGTAGCGCCTTGAGAGAAAAAAGAATCAAAGCGCTACTGACAACTTACAAAATACGCTAAGATGAATATACTTGTTTTTCTAAAATTAAGGAGAATTTGATGAAAAAATCTGTAGGGTTATTAATGATTACTGCGATGAGCACAGCTTCTTTTGGTTTAACCTTGCATTCGATGGGTAAAACAGAACTTGCGAAAGCTTTTGAAAATAAAACTGCAACGAGCATTTCAATCGTGAAATTAGATAACAAAATGATTCAAAATACCATAACGGTTTTTTTGGATGGCAAAGGACATATTAGCGGAGTAATGGCACAAAAACCTAATAATGAGCCTCAAAAAGATCAAGGTACCTATCTCATCAAACCTGATGGTGCTATGTATATCACATGGCAACATTGGCATCATGCAACGCCGATTCAAGCTTATTTTTTTGATACTAAGAATGCCTATGTGGTAATCGATAGTAATCCTGTTTTCCATACTGTGTTTTTAAAATCTGAAATGAAGACAGGAGATCATTTATAAGTTGTTTATAAGTTGTCAGTAGAGTCGCTATGCTGACAACTTACACTGGTTTTTTGCCGGTAAGTATTTTTATGGGTGGAAATTGCCAAAAACAGCGTGATGATAATTGAATATCACGCCATCCTAATTTTTCAAACTCATTGAGGTAATCTTTAGTATAAATAAAATCAAGTAATGCAATGCGGCCACCTGGTTTTAATACACGGTTGATTTCTTGAATCGCTTTTTCGCGCTGTGATATTGTTGGCAAATTATGAATGGCCATGCTGGAAACAACAATATCAAAACTATTGTCATTAAAATGCATAGTTGTCATGTTGCCTGTAATTAATTCAATTTTATCTGAAACATTTTCAATCTCAGCATTCAAGAGCGTATTTTTAGCAAGATTATTGGATAAATCATTCTGAGACCAAGTATCTAAACCAATCGCTTTAACTGTATTTAATTTTTTGGCAGCTTTAATTAACAGCAAACCACGACCACAGCCCACATCTAATATTTTCTCGTCTCCCTGAATTTTCAAATCAGTGATTAATTGATCACGCATCACAAATTTTCCAAAAAAACTGCTGAGAAGCATCAGAAAAATAGAAATAATGCAAAATGACGGCCACCAAAGCCCATCAATGAGCGCTTGTGATAACGTCAATTTCAAGGCAAAAAAATTGATAAGTGCGCCGAAGAACCATAAACCGAACGCACCCAGTAATAATCCTCTGATTGCATTGGGACCATCAATGCCATAACTTGCTTTCATATTAGATCAACTCAATTTGATAACCATTTGTGTCTCTCACAAAAGCAATCACCGTAGTGCCACCTTTAACGGGACCGGGTTTTCTTGTCACCACGCCGCCCATTGCTTCAATGCGTTCGCACGCTTGATATACATCATCCACTTTAAAACACAGGTGACCAAAGGCATCGCCGTGTTGGTACTCTGCCCTACCCCAATTGTAGGTCAGCTCAATCAGAGTTTCAGAATTGGGATCATCGGTATAACCTATATCGCAATGTCAGGCTAGCTTTTCTAGCCTTTTGTAAAATTTTAAATCAGAATCATTCGTTATTTTCTTAAAAACCCTGTATTGCAACAAAATCTAAAAAAGAATATTTTCTTGCAATGAACAGAACAGGTCGGTTACCACGCATACATATACCTAATACGATTCATCACGTCATGATTCGCGGCAATAATCGTCAAAAAATATTTTTCAATGAAGAATGCTTTCTTTTTTTTCTTAAAATAATTGAGGAAAGCGCAGAAAAATATGATCACAAAATTTTGAGCTATTGTTTGATGACAAATCACGTGCATTTGATTGTGCATATTCATCAAGATTCATTATCAATCGTAATGAAAAATATTAATTTTCGCTATGCCCGCTGGTTCAATCATCAATACAGCCGAATAGGTCATTTGTTTCAAGGACGATATCGCTCAATCGCTGTTGATGATGAAAAATATTTAATTAATCTTTGTCATTATATTCATTTTAATCCTTGTAAAGCGGGTATGACAGCTCAACCAGATTACTATGAATGGAGTAGTCATCAGCATTATCTATCGAAAAACGCGCCGATATGGATGGAAATGAATTTAATTTTGAATGCGATAAAAAATAAAACCGGTTACTCATATTTGGTATTTATGAAAAAATCAATTGAGCGGGAAAACTGGAAACCTGATTTTTTTATTTCTGAGACGGGTGAATTGATAATCAATGATAGCGTGCGTGATTTACATCCTTTTCTTAATTCGAATGAAAATATCATACAATCAATATCTCATGAAATTGTTTCAGAAGTTGTATGCAGAAACTTGAATATTACCTATGACCGATTATTGAATGCATCACGTGATCGCAAAAACAGTCATTATCGAGCACTTCTCGCACATTTTTTATTAACTTATACAAATTTAAAAGTATCCGATATTGCAAAATATTTTTGTCGAACACAGGCAACGTTGAAACGACAAATTGATCAATTGGAAAGGACTGCCAACAAGAATTATTATTCTGAAGATTTATTGGAGAAAATTCGAGTTGAGCTTGATTGCGCGCGCCTACAACGTGTATAAAGGAGAAAATTTGAACAAAAGGCTAATAAAGCTAGCCTGACATCACTCAAAAAGTGCCCGGGGCCGGACTCGAACCGGCACGGAGGTTTAAGCCTACCGAGGGATTTTAAGTCCCTTGCGTCTACCAATTTCGCCACCCGGGCGTTGTGAATAAATCGAGGCTAGAGCCGGAATCGAACCGGCGTACGCGGCTTTGCAGGCCGCTACATAACCACTCTGACATCTAGCCAAACAGTGTGAGTGTGAAGTGTCTAAATCTGGAGCGGGAAACGAGACTCGAACTCGCGACCCTAACCTTGGCAAGGTTATGCTCTACCAACTGAGCTATTCCCGCATAAAATAATGTGAGTGTGAGTAAAAAAACACCCTGCTCTCACGCACATTTAGGTGACAATCATACAATGGTTTTAAGGTTTGTCAACGTCGGAATTGTTATAAAGGTGAGACGCGATGAATCGACGTCTCTACACTGTTTTCAAATCAGGCCACGCTGCTTTTAAATAAATACACATTGTCCAAAGCGTTAAAATTGCCGCAAAATAAAGCAATATTGCACCAAACCATTTTATCCAAGCATGAGACGCTGGGTGATACCACACCAACATTCCAAGCGCCACCATTTGTATCGCCGTTTTATATTTTGCAATATGTGTTACACGAACACCGGCGCGTTTTCCGATGGCTGACATCCATTCACGCAAAGCAGAGATGGCAATTTCACGACCAATAATAATGGCGGCCGCCAATCCCAAATAAGGGATTAAATGCGCGCTCAAGACCATCACCAATGAAACTGCGACCAACAACTTATCCGCGACAGGATCTAAAAATTCACCGAGCTGAGTGGTTTGCGATAAGCTACGCGCCAAATAACCATCTAACCAATCCGTAAATGCGGCTAATGCCAATAAAATTGCCGCAGCAGGATGCGCCCATGGAAACGGCAAGCAATAAAAAACAACAATCACGGGAATTGCTAAAATTCTCAAGAGCGTTAAAAATACGGGGATATTCATAATAATGAATTCCTATCATTAAGTACTTTGAACATCACAATTTATCACCGATTCGATTCCAACGAATATCATCATACCAGTGTGCGGCATCGGAATTCCAACTCATCCAAATAAATAATGCGTGCCCCACTAAATCATGCTCAGGTACAAATCCCCAATAACGACTATCATCACTTTCGTCACGATTATCGCCCATCATAAAATATTCATTTTTTGGCACAATCACATTATAAAAATTGACAGCTGGCGCATCGGGACGCACAAAAATATCGTGTTTTACGCCATTTAAATCTTCTTGGTATTTTTGATAGGTTACCAATTGTCCAAAATCATTTAAACGCGTCACATCATCGACAAATGTTTTCGGTTGTTTTTTTCCGTTGATATACAGTGTTTTGTTGATATAGCTAATGCGATCACCTGGCACGCCAATCACGCGTTTTACAAATGTTAATGCATGATCTACGGGATAATAAAATAAAGCGATTTGCCCTGTCTCAGGTTCACCCACGCTCATTATTTTTTTATCCCAAATCGGGAAACGCACACCGTAGTGATATTGATTCACTAAAATAAAATCACCAGGCATGACGGTGGGTTCAAGCGAGCCAGTGGGTACGCGATAAGGCTGAATTAAAAAAGACCGAATGCAAAATACCAGCAATAAAACAGGGAAAAAAGCACGTGAATATTCGATGATCAATGGACGCTTTTTCTTCTCAAGAAATGATTCATGCCTGCAAAGACAAAAAATAAAATCAATCAGCACCACAACGCCAGAAAAAACAATTACGCATAATAAAATTAAGGGGAAATCTATAGTCATTGGTATACTTACCTTTTTGATGGTACAAAAACAGCATTGCCGATAAATGTGAGCATATGACGCACACCATCATCTGGCACCAACATAGTTACAATCACACCGTTAGCACCCACGGTCGCTGCCATCTCTTTTACTTTTTGAAACAACATCTCTTTGGTTTGTTCATTCAGCGTGTGAAATTCCACTTCTACACGCACAACGCCTAGCTGCGTCACGTGCGCCTGCGGCGCTTGCGTATAAATCGTTACTTGATCTGCTGAAATGGGCGGAAAAACTTTTTCAGCAGGTAGTAAAATACCCTTAGGCGAAAAATCTTGAGTCGGTGCCAATAAAAAAACCGCACAAACTGATAGTAATGCCAACACTGTACAAATCAATACTCTAAAATTCAATGGAAATTCCTTAATGTAAAATGAATGCGTAATTGTAATGGAATTATACGGAAAATATCACTGTATTTGTGATATTATCTGCATTATGAAAACAAAAATCATAAAAATTCACCCGCTGCTCGGTCTTCTCGTGATTATTGCCATGATCACGCTGATGGTCTTTATGCTTTTTATTTTTTCTTATGTCTTTGTTATCGCGCTCATTATCGGTTCAATTTTATTTATCATTGGATTTGTGCGTACAAAATTTTTTAAACAAAAAGACAGTGTGATTTATGAGCAATTTGTTGTTGAAATCAAGAAAACCCATGATTCTGACAGCACAAAAAATTCTGGTCGCCTTATTGTCGCCGATGAGTCAGGTTGCCGGTCGATTATCTATTCAGGTGGGCGCAGCGTCACTTGAAAAATCACAGGGTGGTAGTGGTGTTTTACTCGGCGGTGTTCCAGGCGTTTATCCAGGAAAAGTGACTGTGATTGGGGGCGGTGTTGTTGGTACCAATGCAGTGCGCATGGCAATGGGTCGTGAAGCACAAGTTACTGTGCTTGATACGTCGTTGCATCGTTTGCAAGAATTGGATTTACAATTTGGCGGGCGTTTAAATACCGTTTATTCCACGATTGCGAGTTTAGAAGAACAAATTATTTCGTCAGATTTAGTGATCGGCGCTGTATTATTACCCGGTCGCGCCGCACCAAAATTAATTAAAAAACATTTATTATCCAAAATGAAACCTGGTTCCGTGATTGTTGACGTCGCGATTGATCAAGGCGGTTGTGTTGAAACAGCGCGCGCAACAACGCACAAAGATCCGACGTATGTTGTCGATGGCGTTGTGCATTATTGCGTTGCGAATATGCCAGGCGCAGTTCCGCGCACTGCCACTTTAGCCTTAAATAATGCAACATTACCGTATGTATTGCGATTAGCGAATAAAGGTTATAAAGC
>JABDDR010000016.1 GCA_013287505.1 Gammaproteobacteria bacterium | reverse complement strand
GCGTCGTCAACGAAAAGTGACAGCGCGATTGCAGCAAGCGATGGATATTGCGTGGCCGCAATTTGGCGTTTTAATTTCCGATGACAGTTTAAATCTGGATAAATTGTTTGGCCGTCATGCAAAAAGAATTTTAGAAATTGGTTTTGGGCATGGCGATACAATGATACCGATGGCGATTCAAAATCCTGATTGTGATTATTTGGGCATCGAAGTGCATGAGCCTGGAATTGCAGCGACGATGTTTGGGATTATTGAAAATAATCTTACTAATATTCGCGTGATTCAAAATGACGCGGTAAAAATTCTGCATGAAAAAATTCCTGATCATTCTTTTTCGCGTATTCATTTGTATTTTCCGGATCCGTGGCCGAAAAAACGGCATCATAAACGACGGATTGTTCAGCCTGAATTTATTGCGTTATTGCGCGATAAATTGTGTGATGGCGGTGTGTTGCATTTCGCAACGGATTGGGAAAATTACGCGCAGCATATGATGACTGTTTTGTCGGCAAATGTAGGTTTTAAAAATTGTATCGGTGAGAATCAATTTGCGGATAATGAACAATTACAGTTGCGGGCGAATACGAAATTTGAAAAGCGGGGGGTGAAGTTGGGGCATGGAGTGTGGGATTTGGTGTTTGAGAAAGTGTGATTGAATTTTAAAAATGTTAAAAAGGATGCGAATTTATTTTGCCATTTGTTCGCGTGTATGACGTAGCTTTCGCACTTTAATTTGGATTGTGTTCTTCGTAGAGACGCGATTCATCGCGTCTCAAATCTACGATTCACTTCACGGTTTGGCGTATATCTGAGACGCGATGAATCGCGTCTCTACGCCAAGCTCAAACGTTTTAAAATATCGAAAAAGCAAGCGGTAAGGCACCGAAGGCGCGTGTGGCACCGCTACATAGTTGGTCCTTGTGGTGTTCTTGTGGCATTTTTATTAACCACAAGCTTACTTAAAAAATCGCAATCAATTTTTTCACCAGTTGAAACTTCTCTGGATAATTCAGAAAGCGCTGTATTGAAATTTTCATGATTGGGATCCGCTCCCACAATAGTGATGAGTTTATCAATTTCTCTTTTGATCGCATGATCACCTGACGCAACATTGGATCGACAGTATTCTATCAGATTATCAAGCTCGGTTTTATGAATCCCAGATCCATACTCTCGAGATATTGCCTCTAATGCGCTAATCACCAAATGCGTTGAACTAGTAACTCTCGCCACTGCCGATTGCGCAAACATTGATTGTGCGATATGTGCTGATTGCTGACCACCAACAGTGTGAGCAGATATTCGAGAGCTTCTTGCTTCCAATTCATCAATATAGGCAAGATATTGAGATATATTCGCATCTCCAACAAATGTTTCCAGTATATGTTTCATTATTTCTTTTTGACGAGAGGTCAGGTTTGCATATTGACATAAATTCTGTAATGAAAATTCTCGATTAGAAGGCGCTTTTTGCTCATTAGAAATACATTTTCTAACAAGCACCTCAAACGCCATATCTCTTTGTTCATTAGAAAACTCCCTTTGGCTTAATTCTTGTAATCCAATCTGCAAATTTGGAAGACGTAATGCAAAATTAACTGCTTGTATGATACCTCTTTGTTCATCAGGTAAAGATGAACTTTCTTCAAGCGGCGTTTGTGTATTATATTTAATTCTAGATAAAAGAGCAGATCGTATCACTGCATAAAACACTTGTTTTTTTTGTTGATCAGACAATCCAGGAATATTTTCCCAAGCATAAGAGACAGCGCTATCCCAATTTCTTAATGCCGCATTCAGTATTTCTTGTTTTTTTTCAGGAGAAAGTGCTGTGCTGGAAAATATTGTTTTGAGATTTTCCATACATTCAGATGATGGAACTTTACCATTAATAATTTGTCTACATCTGTCCTCAAGCCTTTTTTCTGAAGAATATGGCATTAAAAATTCTGGTTCGGGGTGTAATGTTTTTGCTTTATCTGTTTGATAGGGTAAAAATTCGCAACGCCAGTTTCTTCCGTCACTTGGCGATTCTGGGAATTTCACATTTTCCTCAGGATGACCTCGACCCCTTCGCAATTCGTTTTGTGTATCTCTCATTGGAAGTTCGTTAAACTCATCCCCCATTAATTCATAGAAAAATGAGGGTAGCTCTGAAAACATGTGATTATAGACTGTATCGCTATAAATCTTATCTAATTCACCAAGACTTCCTAAACAATTTACAGCTTCCTTCAGACAGTTATTGATAATGTATCGTATTGCATCTAACATGTACGCGTTTCTATTAGACAGTTGTATAAACTGATTTTCTACTTTAAACCCGTCACGCCCTGTTACCAAACCTATTGTTTCGAGATATTCGCAGACATCTTGATTAAATAACTCTTGGTAATTCATTCTATCTCTAGCCTGCCTTCTATCCCCCATCTCAAGATCAGAAAAGACAGTTGCATCACATTGATCGTGCTCTATACCGTGTAAGAGAATAAACAATTTCAGCAGGTCTACTCGAAAATAAATAGGTATTCCGTCTGTAAATGCATCTGGATTGTTTTTTACACCAGGAATTTCACGCACATCTTTAAGCGCCACATTTGATATTCCATTTTCACTTAATTTTTGACTTAACATCGACTGTGAATGCGATACGGCGTGTTCTGTTGTTTGCTCGCTGTCATACCACAAATAGATCATAGCTTCTGGATTTGCGTGAGCCCATTTGATGAGAGCTGAGATAATTTTAGTTTCGAAATTCGGTGTGATCGTATCTGCACTTTCGTTCCTAACGGCATTAATCCACATCAGGTTAACACTATAAGTGTTAATACGACTCATATACTGTACCCTCACTGACTCCTATTGCAGTTAAGATCAAATCTTGGCTTCTTGACCGATTATGAATATTATAGCACCTTTCATGAAATGAACGATGCCATGCGCGCCTTTCGCGCTAGCCTGACCGCTGGCGCTTCTGAAATGATTCACTAGAATGCGCTGTGAGCCAGTTAAATCAAGATCTCTCACGCGTTTCTAACGCTTCAATTTTTTCTAACATATCCAGCAGCAATCCAATGCCTGCCAAATTCACTTCTAAATCATAATAAAAATTGCGTGCCAATCGTGCGCGTCTTAAACACACATGATCAAATTGCCACGTTTCTTGCGAAGAGCCTTTGGGTTGAATAATGTGATAGTCGATGAATTGAATAATTAATTCATTATCTGCATGAACGGCGCGACAAATTTGTTCAAGAGACAATGTGTGGTTTTGATCGATGATGGTGATTGAGTAATTTTTCATGCGTTGCCTGCATTAAAGTCATGTGAATGAAAAAAACGAAATTTCTTGCGCGCTTGCTGACGCAAGTGCTTCTAAACTATATCACTAGCACGTGGTTGCTGATAGTTTGCACCTACACTTATCTTTTCCGGGGATTAAAAGGCATTTCCGCTTTCATTTTTTCATATAATGCTTTTTGCGCATCGGTTTTTGGTTCTGGAATATGAATGGATAAAGTGATGTATTGGTCACCTGCAGGATTTCCGGGTAATCCACGACCTTTTAATCGAATTTTTTGACCGGATTGTGCTTTGGCAGGTAATTTAAAGGCAATTAAACCACCCAATGTGGGCACTTCAATTTTTTCTCCGAGCGCCGCTTCCCATGGCGTGACAGGTAATGTGACATAAATATCTTTTTTATCAACCAAAAATTGCGGATGTTTTTCAATCGCAATTTCCAAATATAAATCACCATTTTTTCCGCCATTCAAACCCGGCATGCCTTGTCCTGATAATCGAATGCTTTGTCCTTGTGTAATGCCCGCGGGAATTTTGATGTTGAGTTGACGCTTGTTTTTACCTTGCGATAATTCAACGCGTCTTTCGCCGCCATGAAAAGCTTCTTCAAGAGAAATAGATATTTTACTGTGCTGGTCTTCACCATCTTGTTGAAAGGATTGTTGATGACGAGCACTGCCACGTGCGTGTTGTCCAAACAGAGATTCAAAAAAATCGCTAAAATCAGCTTCTGCGTAATGCTGATTGCGTGATTGTTGTCCTTGATGAAATTCCCAACCCGGTGGTGGCGTAAAAGAATCACCACCGCGATGACCCGAACCCATTTGATCATACGCTTTGCGTTTTTCAGGGTCTTTTAAAACCTCATACGCTTCTTTCATCGCTTTGAATTTTTCTTCTGCATCTTTTTCTTTGCTGACGTCAGGATGATATTTGTGTGCGAGTCGACGATATTGTTTTTTAATATCATCTTCCGATGCTGTTTTTGAAACGCCAAGGATTTGGTAATAATCTTTAAATTCCATATGTATTACACCTTAGAACGCATATCCCACCGACACCACCAACGGCACCAAAATACCGGGATTATTCGGCAATAAGTTACCATTAGAATAATGCCCAATGGTTGCGCCAATATTCAAATGCTTTTCTTTTCCGAGAAAAACACCGATGCCCAGCAAATCTTGGAATGTGAATCGTCCACCGACATAAATATTATCAATATGACTTTGTGTTAAATAACTGGGGCCTGCAATTGCATACGTGAAATACATATCCATTAGTTTTGTACGCAAGAACCACAACCGAATGGAGGGGAATGCAGAAAATGCTTGAAATGTCGTGTTATTGATCGATGAATGATAAGTGGATGCGCTCAACCCCAAATCAAATGAAAATATTTTATGGGTATGAAAAATATTTCTTTGATACATTATCCATCCGCCATTTTTTGCATGGACATCACCGACCCAGAAAATCGGTAATATACCGCCTACAGTGAAATAATGATTCACATTGGGATTAAATACGCGTGTTGAAAATCCACCAATTTGAATTAAATTTTTGTGAAAAATATAATGTGTTGAATAATAGGACGGTAAATGTAGTGTATTAAATAAATAATAAAATCCAGCAAATCCATAGAGCATATGAGGTTGTTGTTTGTCGGGACGACCGAGTGCGTATTCTAAGCCTAAATTTAAATGCCAATTGGGTGTCAGCGCATAGGTGAGTCCGCCACCTGTTAAAAATGTCATCACATCTTCCGATGGATTAGCAACGCTCGGACCAATACTAAATCCATGACGCGAAATAATGCCAAGACCGCCAATCCCATACACACTCAGTCGTTGCGTGACAGGTAGCGTAGGACGCAATGTCACTCCGAATAACGAAATCCAAATTGAATGATGATCACTGGGTGTGCTCACACCATAGGCGTATGCCCATTTTACGGGGCGCATTAAACTGACTTCTGCTGCTAAATAGCGATTGAAAAAATGACCAATAAAAACATTTAATCCATAAGTAGGATTTTTGAATGACGTTGCTTTCCATCCATTGATTAAATCATTATTAGAGAAGGGAAAGTCGGTATAACCTATGCCAAGACCCATATAGGTTTGATTTAATTCAGGCGGTAATTGTGCGCGCTTTCCAGGTGAGTAGAGTGTGCTTGCAGAAGTAGTGGCAATTATACTGGCCAAACAACCCGCTAAAATTGTTTTCCTAAAAGTCGAGATCATAATTACTCCGTTGCTTGTATGCGTAGTGCATGAATATGTGTTTGCATTAATGATCCCAGTGCGTCATAGACCATGCGATGTCGTTGTATAGGATTTTTCCCTTGAAAAATAGGGGATTTGATGATTACTGTAAAGTGTCCGCTGTCTTGGTGTGCGTGGCCGATGTGGTCTGCTTTGTCATCGATGACATGAATGTCAGCCTGCATAAAACTTTTTTTTAAAGTATTTTCGATTAATTGAACCGTGGATTGCATTTTTTTCTCATTTTTGGTGGGAGACGCGATGAATCGACGTCTCTACGGCAGCACAATTTTGAAAGGTTTCACCGTGATTTTTTTATAAACCTCAGCAGTGACATAGGGGTCTGTTGCAATCCATTCGCGCGCTTCATCGAGCGAATTAAATTTTGCAATAATTAATGATCCATGTATACCAGCTACAAATGGATTATCGCCATCGTGATTCATTAAGGGGCCGGCAGCGAGCAAACGGTCTTCTGTTGCTAACATTTGCAATCGTGTTAAATGCGCAGGACGAATGCTTTTACGTTTTTCTAAAACGTTATCGGCGTCTTCACAAAAGAATGCATAATACATGGGTATAAATCCTTATTTTGGTAAATCGGTCGCGCGCTCATTAATGACATGCCGCGACATATAAATTGCTTGTGCAACGGTGAATGCGAGTGTGAGCCCGAGTGTGCCAAATAATTTAAAATTAACCCAAGCATTCATAGAATAATGGTAAATAACATACACATTGAGAAATCCCAGGAAAATAAAAAATACGGACCACGCGATATTGAGCTGATTCCAAATTTTGCCAGGCAAAGTAATTTTATCGCCTAGCATGCGCGCCAATAAATTTTTGCGCGATACATATTGGCTGAATAATAATACGATGGCAAAAATCCAATAAATAATACTGGGTTTCCATTGGATAAAAATGGCATTGTGAAAAATCAGTGTAAAACTACCGAGAATTAGCACGCTGAATAACGTGATGATATGTAATTTTTCAAATTTTCTGTTTTTCAGCCAATAAATCATATTTTGTAAAATGCAGGCGAGCATCGTTACAGCTGTTGCCGTAAAGACGCCAAAAAATTTATACGCGATAAAAAAACAAATAATTGGAAAATAATCAAACAGAAGTTTCATATATCTGCGTTCTCAATGATGATGAATGCGCAGATGATAACGGATTTTTAGATAAAAATATATTTTATCATGCGGCACCGTACCCGGAATTATTTCCTTGGAGAATGGGTACCTCTCCATCTCCGCGAGCTTCGCGATTGTGACGGTTATGATGCTCATGCGGCGGATTGAGACACAATCTTTTTACGCAGAATCTTGCTCCCCCCACTACTACAACACATGCCAATATCCCCAAAAGAACATATCCCGCCCTCGGGTCGTGGGCAAAGGCATGTTTGGTATCGTACGGGGCTGGAGGTGACTCAGCGTTCGCGCCTAGTAGCAGCATGAACGCTGCAGCAGCTTTTTCTGTTAGGGTCATTTTCGTTTATCTTGTGTTGTTTGATTGGCGTAAAGTTTAGTTAAATCGATTCCCAAGTCAAGTTAGGGGTGCATTAAATGCATTATTGTCGTAGAATATCCTCATCTTTTCAATAGAGTGATAATGATGAATCAGGTCGTCGATAACACGATTTTGGTCCGCGGCGAAGTGGTCAATGAATTGCCGCTTGATTTGTACATTCCGCCCGATGCGTTGCGTGTATTTTTAGAAACGTTTCAAGGACCATTGGATTTATTGCTTTATCTTATCAGAAAGCAAAACATTGATATTCTCGATATTCCGATCAAAGCGATCACAATGCAATACGTACAGTATGTCGAATTAATGCAAGAGTTACATTTGGAATTGGCAGCTGAATATTTGGTGATGGCGGCCATGCTTGCCGAAATCAAATCGCGATTATTGTTACCTAAAATGCCCAGTGAGAATGAGGAAGAAGTTGAGGATCCCCGCGCAGAATTGATTCGTCGTTTGCAGTTGTATGAGTGTTATAAAAAAGCAGCGGATGATTTAGAGGCTTTAAAACAAGTGGATCGTGACATTTTCTTAGCGAGCGCGATTGCGCCACCGATGTCGGTAACGACACCGCAACCGCATGTGCCTATGCAAGATTTGCTGGATGCCTTCGTGGGCGTGATGACACGCGCACGGTTATTTGCTGATCATAAAGTAGAGCGTCAATTATTATCGATCCGTGAACGCATGACAAAAATATTAGATGTCGTGACGGCCGAAGCCTTTATTTCCTTTGGAAAATTATTTACCGTTGAAGAAGGGCGTATGGGTGTTGTTGTTACATTTATTGCGATTTTAGAATTGATTCGACAATCGGTGATTGAAATTGTGCAGAATGAACCGTATGGGATGATTCATATTAAAAAAGCGGTGAGCCAACAGAAGCCGAGCGTATATGAGCAAAGCGAATGATAGCGAAGGCGAAAAATTAAATAATTTAGCGAACGAAGTGAGCGTGGCCATGACCGACAAAAACCCTGAAAAAATCCTCGAAGCCGCGTTATTTGCAGCAGCAGAACCATTGCCTGCTGATAAATTATGTCAATTATTTCCCGAAGACGGTCGTCCTAGCTTGGGTGAAATTCGTGCATGGATTTCTGATTTAAAAGCAACCTATGAAAACCGTGGAGTAGAATTGGTTGAGGTTGCCAGTGGTTATCGCTTTCAAGTAAAAACAGACTATGCGGAATTTATTCAACGATTAGAAGAACGTAAACCACCGCGTTATTCGCGTTCATTTCTAGAAACATTGGCTTTAATTGCTTACCGTCAACCGATTACGCGTGGTGAAATTGAAGATGTGCGTGGTGTTACTGTTAATCCCAACGTGATCAAAACATTACTTGAGCGTGAGTGGATTAAGATTGCAGGTTATCGTGATGTGCCCGGAAAACCCGCATTATTTGCGACGACCAAAACATTCCTTGATTATTTTAATTTAAAAAGCGTTTCTGACTTACCGCCGCTGGCAGAATTAATTGATTTTGAATCGCTCGAGAAACAGCTGGGTTTGCAGTTGCCTTCGATGCCGGAAGCTGAAGTTGAAGCTGAAGCTGAAATTGAAGTTGAATCTGTAGAAACGACCGTATAAAAATATGTTAAACCATTCCATTCTTTGTAAAAAACTCGGGGAATTATGTCTCCAAAAGCAAATTCATATTGCTTTGGCAGAATCATGCACGGGTGGTTTGGTAGCAGCAAATATCACTGATATTGCTGGAAGTTCACAATGGTTTTTGGGTGGCGCGGTTGTTTATAGCAATGCGGCGAAAATCAATTTACTCGGTGTTGATACAAAAATAATTGAACAATTTGGTGCGGTGTCACCTGAAACTGCTATTGCGATGGCGCAAGGCGCTTTGCAAAAATTTCAATCGGATATAGCATTATCAATTACAGGCATTGCAGGACCTGATGGTGGTACAAAAGATAAACCCGTCGGCACCGTTTGTTTTGCGTTGAGCGATACAAACGGTGTTAAATCAAAAATACATTATTTTACTGGTGACCGTGCAAGTATTCGCGAACAGGCGTGTGAGTTTGCGTTGGAATGGATGTGTAATCATCTTACTAGTGTTAAAGTATAGAAGCCCTCGCGTGAGCGAGCGCGAAAGTAAAAAGAGCAGCAGAAATATTTACATCGCGCTTGCTAACGCAAGTGCTTCTAACCTATATCACTAGTATGTGCCTGCTGACAGTATGTACCAAGAAAGGAAATTCGCTTTGAGGGAATTAAAACGTAAAGCGCAGTCACGACGACCAAACAACAGCGCAAATCACGTGGTATTAGTGCGTCGATTACACGAAGGATTTCTGATCGTGTTTGCCGCCATGGGATTTTTTTTATTAATTTCCCTGTTGACCTATCATCGCGCCGATCCCAGCTGGTCTCATCAAGTAGATAACGTAAAAATACACAATGCCGGTGGACGCGTTGGCGCATGGCTATCTGATTTTCTATTGTATTTATGCGGTTATATTACGTATTTTTTTCCGATCATTTTATTTCAAGGCGTCTGGGAAGTGTATCGCGCCTATCAGCGTGTTGAAGGCATTCCCGATATTTCTTGGCCACCCGTTATTTCTCGCGTGACTGGTTTTTTAATGACATTAATCAGCTGCACGAGTCTGCTGCATTTATATTTACCCAATTTTAATTATGGTTTGCCTTATGAATCAGGCGGTATTGTGGGTGTCACCATGGGCAATATGTTATTGCAATGGTTTAATTGTGCAGGCGCAACGACGATTTTTCTACCTGTTTTACTGATCGGAATTACATTATTAACCGGCACATCATGGCTAGAATTAATTGAAGCCATTGGATCTGGCATGTTGCGTTGCGGTCAATATGTCATTGCGCAATTACGAGGACAAATCGTTTTACCCAGCTTTTCTTTTAAATTACCTTCATTTAAATCAAAAATGCCCATCGCACAGAGTGAACCACCGGTTGCGTATATCGAACCCAGTTTAAATATCAACATGAATTCACCAGATCCGTTATTTGATGCTGTGCCAAAAATAGCAATAACGCCTCGTTTTGAAGCACCAAAACGTGCGGCAGAAATTATTGAAGACGACTTGCGACCACAAAAAACACCGCGTTTTTCCGGATCCACTATTTTACCCAAATTATCATTACTCGATTCTCGCCCGAAAGAAAAAGTGATGGGTGTCAGCAGAGAAGCATTGGAGCAGCGTTCACGTATTGTGGAAGCGTGTTTTAATGATTTTGGTGTTGCATTAAAAGTGGTTGCGGCACATCCGGGTCCGGTCGTGACACGTTTTGAATTAGAGTTAGCGCCAGGCACAAAAGTTAATAAAATTACGGCATTGGTAAAAGATTTGGCGCGATCATTGTCAGTAATTAGTGTGCGTGTGGTTGAAGTGATTCCAGGGAAATCAGTGATTGGTTTGGAGTTGCCAAATCCGACGCGTGAAATGGTAACGCTTAAAGAAGTGTTATCAACGCAAGCATATCAACAATCGCGTTCATCTTTAACAATCGCATTAGGTAAAGATATTGCCGGTGAACCTGTGATTGTTGATTTAGCGAAAATGCCGCATTTATTAGTGGCAGGAACAACGGGCTCTGGAAAATCCGTTGCGCTCAATGTGATGTTGTTAAGTTTACTGTATAAATCATCGCCGCAAGATTTGCGTTTAATTTTAATTGATCCCAAAATGCTGGAATTAGCGGTATATGATGGTATTCCGCATTTGTTATCACCGGTTGTTACGGATATGAAAGATGCCGCCAGTGCATTGCGTTGGTGTGTGGTTGAAATGGAACGACGTTATCGTTTAATGGCGTCGCTCGGTGTGCGTAATATCACGGGATATAATATCAAAGTGCGTGAAGCCATTGAGCGTGGCGCACCTTTACTAGATCCTTTAATTCCAGCCACAGAAGATCGATTACGTGAATTACAAATATTGCCAAAAATAGTGGTTTTAGCCGATGAATTTGCAGACATGATGGTGGTGGTTGGAAAAAAAGTAGAAACACTAATTGCACGATTGGCACAAAAAGCACGTGCCGCAGGGATTCATTTAATTTTTGCAACACAACGTCCTTCGGTCGATGTCATTACTGGATTAATTAAAGCGAATATTCCCACGCGTATTGCTTTTCAAGTGTCATCGAAAATTGATTCGCGTACCATTCTGGATCAGCAAGGCGCAGAACAATTATTGGGGCATGGCGATATGCTGTATTTGCCACCGGGTTCTGGTGTGCCGGTGCGTGTGCATGGGTGTTTTGCGAGCGATGAGGAAGTGCATCGCGTGATCAATGATTTAAAACAACGCGGAAAACCCGATTATTTAGACGATATTTTGAATGATACGGCAGGTGCAGATCCTACAGGCTATACCGAATCTGCGATGATTGAAGATGGCGATGGTGAAAAAGATGGTTTGTACGATGAAGCGGTTGCATTTGTGATTCAAGCGCAACGGGTGTCTGTTTCGAGCGTGCAACGTCGCTTTAAAATTGGTTACAATCGTGCAGCGCGGATTGTGGAGGCGATGGAAAAAGCGGGTGTGGTGAGCAAGATGGAAGGTAATGCGCAGCGCGATGTCTTAGTGAAGCAATAAATATATTTTCGCGCTTGCTAACGCAAGTGCTTCTAAGCTATATCACCAGTGCGGACTTGCCCATAGTTTGTGCCAGTGATAGTTTAGAGGCTTTCGCGTGAGCGAATGCGAAATAGGAGTCCTATGCGTTATTTAAAATCTATTATTATATTTACTCTATTTTCAAGCAGTATTTTTGCATCATCACAACAAACCCCCGCTCAAAATCTCAGTAACTTGCTCAACCAATTCACCACACTCCAAGCACAATTCACCCAAAAAACCACCAGCGCACACAACACACTATTACAACACAGCAACGGCACCGTCATGATTAAACGCCCCGGCCAATTTCGTTTTGAAACATTAAAACCCGAACATCAAATTGTTATTACCAATGGCAATGATCTGTGGGTGTATGATGTCGCTTTAAAACAAGCCACAAAACAATCGCTGCAAAATAGCCCCATGAATCCTGCGACATTATTATCAGGAAATGTAAATACATTATTGCAACAATTTACAGTGCGTTTTAATCAGCATTCTGATTTATCGGTATTTCAATTAATCCCGAAAAAAAACCATCAACAATTTCGCTCTATTATTATCGCGTTTTCACATGAAAAATTAAGCAGCATACAAATTCAAAATAATTTAAATCAAACCACGCAATTTACTTTTTCGCATATCAAATTAAATGCCCATTTATCACCGTCATTATTTTATTTTAATGCGCCCAGCGGTGTAGACGTTTTGCGATAGCCACTAATACATCCCGTACACTCCGACAATTCCGTCACGTTGACATTCAAAAATCGCTTATGCATACTGCGCGCACTGCATAACTCGAGTATGCAATTTTTAAATAAACTATAGGTGTATATACATGAAAACAGGTGTCGTAAGTTTCGTCAGTGCAATAGCATTGGCTTCAGCTTCTATTGCCATGGCAGGCGGAATGACGAGCATGGCTGCTTCAAGTAATCAATCAAGTGCAGCGGGCGTTTTTGTCAGCGGTAACTTAGGTTACGCGAAACAAGATGTTAAGCTAACAGGAGGAGCACCTGAAAAAGATACGCGTGGTTTTGCATGGAATGTAAACACAGGTTACCAATTTAACCAATACTTAGCTTTAGAAGCTGGCTATACGCGTTTTAGCGGTATCAAAATTGGAATAAACTCAGCTAATGTTGATACACATTTACAAGGTGTTGATTTGTTGGCTAAAGGTATTTACCCAATCAATGATCAATTCAATGTATTTGCAAAAGCAGGTGCGATGGATATGTTCAGAAAAACAACTGCAACTGGCCTAGGCACACTTTTCCATCAGTCACGTATCGTGCCTGAATTCGGTATCGGTACTTCATACAACCTAACACATCACGTTGCGTTGACATTGCAAGGTATTACAACACTCGCAATGAAAGGTCCGAAAAATGGTTCGGGTACTATGCCTGCAACCTATGCTGGTTACGCTGGTGTAACTTACAAATTCTAATAGTTTTATTAGAGTTAATAGTGAGGCGTCTTCGGACGCCTTTTTTATTTGCTTTACGACCATCTATTTCTTACAATGATTTTTTCTTATTTCCATTCTAATTTTACAAAAGAGAATTTCATGTCAATTATTTTCATTCTTATCGCTGTAATGGTCTTATTGATTTTATTTTTTATCATTCGAGGAATTACCAAGAATCGTGGGGCGGGAAAATCTACGCAACATTACCCTGAGAGTGAGCAATTATATGTGGGTAATTTGTCATATCAAGTTAATGGTTTTCATCTGAAGGATTTTTTTTCAAAATACGGCGACGTTCAAAATGTGCGTTTGATTAAAAATAACAGAACGGGTCGCTCGAAAGGATTTGCATTTGTGACTTTTGCAAATGTAAAAGATGCGAAAAAAGCATTGGGTGTGAATGGCCAGGATTTTCGTGGTCGTCCGATGGTGGTGCGTATGGCGAAGCCGCGTGAGGAGTGAAATCCCCCCGAGTGCTGCGCAATCGACCCTCTGGAAAAAAAGGGGGTGAAATCCCCCCGATTGCTGCGCAATCGACCCCCTTTGGAAAAAAAGGGGGTGAAATCCTCTCGCTAACGCGTTAAATCAACCGGCTCGCTTTTTCAAAAAGAGTGAGCTAATTTTTAGGAAAAAAATGCATTTATCTACTATAATTCCTCGTGAAAGTACCTAGGGCATTTATTCTTGAGCCAACAGAAAACAGATGAGAAATAAGCAGTTGGCGTTGTGTGCAAGCCCAACTCGATTGGGAAGCCTAATGCGTCACGCGAGTTTCAAACTTTAGTCAGAAACGAGCTCAATGATTGATTGCCTTGGGTCTTTTTTTTGCGCTGCATAGGGTGGCGGAGAGAGAGGGATTCGAACCCTCGGTACGTTTTAAGGCGTACACACACTTTCCAGGCGTGCTCTTTAAACCACTCAGACATCTCTCCAGTTTTGAGTTCGTAAGCCTAAACTATCAATACGTTATTTTCAATCACTAACCGCTAATAAAAGGTTTCATGCGCTCAACAGCAGATTTTAATGTTTCAATATTGGTCGCATAAGACAAACGAATAAAGCCTGGTGCGCCAAATTCAACACCTGGAACCACCGCAACATGCGCTTTTTCTAAAATTAATTCAGATAATGCGATATCGTCTTTAAGTCCTTGTCGTGCGATTGCTTTTTCAATATTGGGAAATAAATAAAACGCACCGTCAGCCGGAGGGCAAACAACACCCGGAATTTCCGCCAATTTTTGTTGCATAAAATCATGACGCTCTTTAAACACCACTTTTAAATTGGTAATAAATTCTTTTTCACCTTTTAATCCAGCAATTGCTGCATATTGTGAAATGGATGTTGGGTTGGATGTGCTATGCGATTGGATTTTTGTCATGGCCTTAATAATGCCAGCAGGTCCTGCTGCATAACCAATACGCCAACCGGTCATCGCATAGGCTTTCGAAACACCATTACACACAATCGTTTGATCTTTTAATTCAGGACACACATTCACAATATTCACAAATGGATTGATTCCCCACAAAATATGTTCGTACATATCGTCTGAAGCGATTAATACATTGGGGTGTTTTAATAATACCGCTGCGAGCGCTTTTAATTCAGCGGCTGTGTACGCCATACCCGTTGGATTGCTCGGACTATTTAAAATTAAAATCCGTGTTTTGGGGGTAATCGCTTTTTCTAATTGCTCTGCTGTTATTTTAAAGCGTGATGACACATCGGTTGAAACGATCACACTGACACCGCCGGCCAATGCCACCATCGCAGGATAAGATACCCAATATGGCGCAGGAATAATGACTTCATCGCCGTCGTTGATAACTGCTTGCATTAAATTATAAAAACTTTGTTTGGCACCGCACGATACTAAAATTTGGTCTCGCGTATAGGACAACTGATTTTCAGATTTAAATTTTTCAATAATAGCGTCTTTTAGTGTAGGCAAACCATCGACCGCTGTATATTTCGTATATCCCGCATTAATGGCAGCAATAGCGGCCTGCTTGATAGAGTCGGGAGTATCAAAATCGGGTTCACCGACGGAAAGATTGATGACGTCGATGCCTTGTGCTTTCATTGCGGTTGCTTTGGCGTTGATAACGACGGTTGCGGAAGCCTTAACGCTGGCTGCGCGATGGGAAATTTGCATGGGATGTTACCTTCGTGTTTTATCTTTACATGGACTTCCAATAAAGCGCATGGGTTTGGCGTAGAGACGTCGATTTATCGCGTCTTTGATCTTCGGTCATCCATGATGCTTGAATCGTAGATTTGAGACGCGATAAATCGACGTCTCTACGTCAAGCGTAGTGATACTTATTCAGTCGGCGTTTCATCCGTGCGTTTTTTGCCCGCATCACGGAACGTGATACGGCCTTTCGTTAAATCGTAAGGTGTTAATTCTACCATCACAGAATCACCCGTTAAAATGCGAATATAATTTTTTCGCATGCGGCCAGAAATATGCGCGTTGATAATGTGACCATTTTCCAGTTTTACTTTAAACGTCGTATTTGGCAGTGTTTCGATGATAACACCGGCCATTTCGATGTGGTCTTCTTTAGGCATTGCATTTACCTTTTTGTTATAACGTTGCGATCATTGTAGCTTGATTTAGCCTATTTCGCATCCAAATACTTTTCTGCATCTAGCGCTGCCATACAACCAAAACCAGCGGACGTAATGGCTTGACGATACACATGATCAGCAACATCGCCCGCTGCAAAAACACCCGGAATACTTGTGGCAGTCGCAGCACCTTCTTGTCCGCCTTTAGTATGGATATAACCGGCTTCATTCATTTTTAATTGACCTTGGAAAATTTTCGTATTCGGATCATGACCAATCGCGATAAAAACACCTTCAAGATCGACCTGCTCAATCGCATTATTTTTTACATTTTTTACGCGAATACCGGTTGCGCCTGAATTGTCGCCAACGACTTCTTCTAAAACAGAATCATATACGATGCGAATATTCGCTTTATCTTTTAATTTTTGAATCAATATTTTTTCTGCGCGAAAGGTGTCGCGTCGATGAACAATGGTTACATGCGATGCAATATTCGCTAAATATAACGCTTCTTCAACGGCTGTATTTCCACCGCCAATCACAGCCACTTTTTTATTACGATAAAAAAAGCCATCACATGTTGCGCAAGCAGAAACACCTTTGCCACGAAATTGTTGTTCGGAAGGTAATCCTAAATAACGCGCCGATGCGCCCGTTGCTATAATTAACGCATCACATGAATAAACACCATTTTCACCGATCAATTGAAAAGGGGATTGTTGTAATTTTGCTTCGCGAATATGATCAAAAATGACGTCTGTGTCGAAACGTTTGGCGTGATCCAACATGCGTTGCATTAAAGCAGGGCCTTGCAAACCTTCCACATCACCCGGCCAATTATCAACATCCGTCGTCGTCATTAATTGCCCGCCTTGTTCCATGCCGGTGATTAAAACGGGTTTTAGATTCGCGCGTGCCGCATAAACCGCTGCTGTGTAACCTGCGGGGCCAGAACCTAAAATAATCAATTTGTGATGTTGCATTGTGAGGGCCTCGCGTGTTAGCAACTGAGTGCTTGAATCAAGTTGTTTTTATAATTTTGCACTGTTCGATTCAGTATTCACCCATTGTTCTGTATTATCCGACCGCTTATTTTTTAAGTATATGCGTAAAGCATCTAATTTTGCTTGCTTGCTTTCCGTCGCTTCCCTTCGTTTTTCTAAACTCTGCTCTTGCGTGTCTAACTGCTTTTCTTCAAGAAGCGTATTGCCTTTTTTGTTATTCACTAACTCACGTTGAATAGCAAATTTTTTCAGATCACTGTGCAATCTAAATTTTTCATCGTCTAATTCTTTTTGTGCTTTCGCCAATACTTGTTTCGTTGTTAATTGAAAAAGCTGAGGCTGCGCAGGAGCATCATCACCATCACGATCACTGTGGGCGCCGTTTTCGTCTGGATGATCTTTTAAATTTGCTTTTGAATGAGTATGTTCGTCTCCATAATCGCGATTAGAATCTGGGTGTGATAAGCGTGACATAGGTTCTCCTTGTTTTTTATGCTTTTTACCAGCTAAAAAAAATAAAGTCAATGTGGTGAGGTATGAATATACCATGCAAACCTGGCGAGAAAATCAATCATTCGGTATAGTTATCCTTTTTCACAAGGTTATTTATCATGCTCGACCCCAAATTATTACGACAAGATCCCGATGCTGTTGCGCTCGTGGCAAAACGCCACAACGTCATTATTGATATTGATTTATATAAATCACTTGAAACACAGCGCAAATCATTACAAGAAAAAACACAGGAATTACAGAGCAAACGTAATCAATTTGCAAAGCAAGTGGGAATGGCAAAATCAAAAGGTGAAGATGTCACTGCATTGCTCGCAGAAAATCAAAACGTGGGCGATACATTAAAACAATCTGAAATTGCTTTAGAAGATATCCAGCAGCAATTGCTCGATTTTCAATTGCGCATTCCCAATCAATTACATTCATCGGTGCCAGAAGGCAAATCAGAAGATGATAATGTTGAAATTCGCAAATGGGGTACGCCAAAAACATTTGATTTTACACCGAAAGATCATGTTGATTTGGGTGCGCGTGAAAATTTGATGGATTTTGAAGCGGCATCGCGTTTATCGGGTGCGCGTTTTGTTGTGCTGCGCGGAAAGTTGGCGAAATTGCAGCGCGCGCTTGCTGAATTTATGTTGGATGTGCATATTGATCAGCATGGTTACACAGAGATGCAGGTCCCGTATTTAGTGCATTCAGATGCATTTTATGGCACAGGTCAATTGCCGAAGTTTTCAGAGGATTTATTTTGGATTAAAGGCGAGCATGATTTTGCATTAATTCCGACGGCGGAAGTGGCGTTGGCGAATTTGGTGCGTGATCAAATTGTTGAAGCGGATGCGTTGCCTATAAAATATGTAGCACATTCACCGTGTTTTCGCAGCGAAGCAGGATCATACGGCAAAGACACGCGCGGCATGATTCGCCAGCATCAATTTCAAAAAGTGGAATTGGTGCAAATGGTTGCGCCAGAAAATTCCTATGCAGCTTTAGAAGAAATTACACATCAAGCTGAAAAAGTGCTGCAATTATTGAATTTGCCCTATCGTGTTTTGTCATTATGTTCTGCAGATGTCGGATTTGGTTCTGCAAAAACCTATGATTTGGAAGTGTGGCTGCCGAGTCAAAATCGCTATCGAGAAATTTCATCCTGCAGCAATTGCGAAGATTTTCAGGCGCGGCGCATGATGGCGCGTTATCGCTCAAAAACATCCGGCAAACCAGAATATCTGCATACGTTAAATGGGTCGGGCGTTGCAGTAGGTCGTGCGCTTGTTGCGGTGATGGAAAATTATCAAGATGCGGAAGGGCGGATTCATATCCCAGAAGTGCTGGTGCCATATATGAATGGTGTAAGCATAATTTAAAGCCCGATTTACTAAATACTCGATTCCGCAGTTTTTTGTCATTGTTTACAAAAATCAAAGAATCGCTGAACGCAACGCTTCTGCTGGATATATAGTTTAGAAGCCGAGCGTTAGCGAATGCGAAAGCCTGTGCAAAGTACACTGCTTTGAATAGACTTTCGCATTCGCTAACGCTCGGCTTCTAAACTGTATGATCAGCAAATGCGTCATGCGCAGTGTTTTTCTGATTCATGATGAATGACAAAAAACTGCGGAATCGAGTAAATAACAAAACTCTTTTTCTCGAAGGAGGTTGTTTGGGTTGGTAAACCAAGAGGATTTCACCCCCTTTGAAAAAAAGGAGTTCGGTTCGCGTCAATAAAACCAAAAGGATTTCACCCCCTTTGAAAAAAAGGAGTTCGGCTCACGTCAATAAAACCAAAAGGATTTCACCCCCTTTGAAAAAAAGGAGTTCGGTTCACGTCAATAAAACCAAGAGGATTTCACCCCCTTTGAAAAAGGGGGTCGGTTCGCGTCAGCGAACCGGGGGGATTTCTACAAAAACCAATGCGACTTTTTATGCATTATCGCATCATACAATTGTCTACCCTTCGACGACAATCGATGATCAACCCGTGGATCGTGTTTTTCCGGTGTTGCATAAGCAAATAACACAGAACCACCTTTAATCTTATGGATAAATGTGTCCGCATGCGCAGGATTAACTGCGAAGCATCCCCAACTTCTACCCGCATAACCATTTTGTTTTATAAAACTGGGTGTTACGTATGAAGCTGGATGTATCACAACAGCTCTACTATAAACATTATTGTTGATGCCTTTTTCCAATCCTCTGACGCGCAATGATTCGCCATGTTCGCCATAGTATTTGTTTTGAGTGGTTGTAAAAATTCCGGGCGATGATGCAAGAGAACCCGGTTGATTCGAAAAATGGGTTGCATAGACGGCGCCAGAGTTTTTCCCTTGCGCAACGTGCATTTTCATCACAACACGATCATCTTTTAAGTTGATCACAAAGAGGCGTTTTTTATACGAAGGTTCATTAAAATTCACCACCGTGAGGACAGCAGGGTTTTTGACTTTATGATGCTTCAGTGCCCAGCGGTAACCATTAATGGCATATTTGAGCGCACGAGGAGATAGTGCAGCAGCTGGTTTCTTTTGAGTGGTCGTAGGCTGTGGTAACACAGGCAAATTATCGGCACGTGCCCCCGTAACGAATACGCCAGCAAAAATAACACATCCTAACAAAGTTGAAACAAGAATACTTACTAACATTTTGATTTTCAAAACTTATTTTCTCTTTTGTGATTTTGGATAGGTAACAATATACACAAAATAGAGAAAAAATTCTAGTGTAAATCACCATTTTTTGGTGATTTATTGATCGATAGTGAGTGTGAACTTTAAAATTACAATGTAACTCATTGAATTTTATTTTGCTCACACTCAAACATTACTAGTTTCGATTACCCGCAAAATAACTCAAAATTCTCAACAAACTTAAGAATAAATTGAGAATATCAAGATACAAAGTGATAGTCGCCATGACATAGTTCGTTTCACCGCCATGCAAAATTTGGCTTGTGTTATACAAAATATACCCTGAGAAAATAACCACAAACACGCCAGACATCGCGATTTGCATAAAGGGTAAGTGAAATAATACACCGGCCAAACTCAGCAAAATACCGCCCAAAAGTGCAATAAATAAAAAACCACCCAAAAAATTGAAATCTTTTTTGGTTGTTAATACGTAACCCGATAATGCGACGAAAATAATACCGGTTGCGCCAAGAGAAGTTAAAATTAATTCTGAGCCATTGGAGAATTCTTTAATGTACATGTTCATGATCGGCCCAAGTGTATAACCGACGAAACCTGTAAATGCAAAAACACAGATAACACCCCAAACACTATTACGTTGCCACATCGTTAAAAATAACAATCCGAACATACCGACCAGCTGAATAATCCAATTGAGCGGCTGGGCATGCGTTTTCATGGCAATACCTGCCATCAATGCGCTGAACAGTAACGTTAAACTCAATAAAAAATAAGTATTTCGAAGCACGGTGTGCATTGCCACCGCTGATTGAAAGGAGGGTTTGGTTGTTACTGACCGCATATAACTTACTCGCTGTGGTTAAAATTAGATGAAATTGTAACAGAAAATCAGTGACACGTGCATCTTCACATCGTATTATTAGCATCTTCGGAGAGATGGCAGAGTGGTTTAATGCGGCGGTCTTGAAAACCGTTGAGGGTAACTCCCTCCCAGAGTTCGAATCTCTGTCTCTCCGTAAGTTTCACTACTGACGGGATGCACTATGATTAATGTTTTGTTAGTGGATGATCATGATTTAGTTCGCGATGGTATCAAAAAAATTCTGAATGATATTTCAGGAATCAAAGTCGTAGGTGAAGCGAGTTCTGGTGAAGAAGCTGTTAAAATCGCTCGTAAATTACGCCCCAATGTTGTTTTGATGGATGTGAAAATGCCGGGTATTGGCGGATTCGAAGCGACGCGAAAATTGGTACGCATTGATTCTGATATCAAAGTACTTGTGTTAACGATTTGCGATAATGATTTATTTCCTGCGCGATTAATACAAGCGGGCGCAACAGGTTATATTACCAAGGGTGCATCCACGGATGAAATGGTGCGCGCGATTAAAACAATTCATGCCGGCCAGCGCTATATTAGTGCGGACATTGCTAATCGTTTGGCATTTGCCCATGTGACGGATCAAGAAAATTCATTGTTTGATTCATTGTCTGAGCGTGAATTACAAGTGATGATGATGATTACACGTGGCACCAGCGTGCCATTTATTGCAAGCAGTTTATGCTTGAGTGCAAAAACGGTGAATAGTTATCGCTACCGAATTTTTAAAAAATTCAAAATAAAAAATGATGTTGAATTAACATTGCTTGCGATTAAACATGGGATCGTTGAGTCGGAAGCTGTCGAAAAAGTGTGATGTTATATTGCACCAATATGTTCATCGCGCTTGCTAACGCAAGTGCTTCTAAACTATCTCACTAGCGCATGCTAGCTGACAGTTTGTGCCAGTGATAAAGCTTAGAAGCTTTCGCGTCAGCGAATGCGAAATTCCCCGCGCAGCGTCACAGTCGAGCATCACTCATGCAAAATCCCAAAATCACACAACTACCTTCAAAACCCGGCATCTATCAATTTTTTGATTCCAACAACAAAGTCCTCTACGTCGGCAAAGCCAAAGATCTCAAAAAACGCGTCTCACAATATTTCCTCAAAAATCGCGATAAAAAAACAACCGCACTCATGTCCCACGTCGCCGATTTTGAAATCACTATTACCGAAAACGAAAACCAAGCCTTACTCCTCGAATCAAATTTAATTAAAACACTTCACCCCAAATACAATATTTTATTGCGCGATGACAAAGCATACCCGTATTTATTTTTATCCGACCACGAATTTCCAAGATTGGATTATCATCGTGGCGCTAAAAAAGAAAAGGGGCAATATTTCGGGCCTTATCCCAACGCCGGTTCTGTGCGCGATAATCTCGCACTCATTCAAAAATTATTTAAATTACGTCAATGTAGCGATATTTTTTTTAAATCACGTTCACGTCCCTGTTTGCAATATCAAATTAACCGTTGCACGGCACCGTGCGTGAAATATGTGTCGCAAGACGATTACGCACAACAAGTGCAAGACGCCATTCTTTTTTTAACCGGTAAAAATAATGAAATCACGCAGTCCATTGAAAATAAAATGACAGCGGCATCAGCGTGTTGTGATTATGAAAATGCAGCGCATTACCGTGATTTATTAATTCGATTGCGGAAATTGCAAGCACAGCAATTTGTGACGGGTGGAAAAGGCAATAGCGATATATTTGGTGTAGCGCAAAATGCAGGGCAAATAGCGATTGCAGTGGTGTCGATTCGCAATGGCCAATTACTCGGCCATAAAACTTTTTTCCCGAATGTGCCGCCAGACTCTTCTATTGAGGATGCGTTATCTGCGTTTGTTCCGCAGTATTATTGCAACCCTGTGCGCGAATCAGAATCCATTGATCGCGCTGTGTTAAGTCACGCGATTGAAGATCGCGCCTGGATACAAAATGCCTTGCGAGAATTTTTACATTCAGACATTGTGATTTCAGATCATAAAACACCTGCATTTCGCGAATGGATATCCATCGCAATCACCAATGCAACAGATGCATTGAAGCAACATCAAGTCGAAAAAAATAATATGTTATTAAAATTAGAAGGATTGCAAAAAAAATGTCATTTACCCAATCTTCCTGAACGTATCGAATGTTTTGATATCAGCCATACAATGGGCGCTGCAACAAAAGCATCGTGTGTGGTATTTGGTGTGGATGGGCCTATCAAAAAAGCATATCGCCAATTTAATATTGAAGATATTACGCCGGGTGATGATTATGCAGCGATGCAGCAAGTGATTACGCGACGATATACACAATTAAAAATAAATAATAAATCACTGCCCGATTTAATTATTGTAGATGGCGGAAAAGGACAGTTAAAAATGGCAGCGACTGTATTGGAATCGCTGCAGGTGAGTGGAGTGATGCTGATGGGTATTGCCAAAGGCGTTGAACGAAAACCCGGTTGTGAGCGTATTTTTATTTGGGGTCACGAATCAGAAATTCATCTGACATCGGATGATCCTGTGCTACACTTGCTGCAATTTATTCGCGATGAAGCACATCGTTTTGCAATAACGGCACATCGCAAAAAACGTGCGAAAAATAGCATTCAATCGATATTGGACACAATTACAGGTGTTGGTAAAAAACGGAAAATGGATTTATTAAAACATTTTGGTGGACTGCAAGAATTAAAAAAAGCGAGTATAGACGAAATTGCAAAGGTGAAAGGCGTGAGCCACGCATTAGCAAAAATTATTTATGATGTGTTGCACGAATAGCTTATGTCCTGGTGGTATAGTTTAGCAGCGCTCACATTGAGTCCTAGTGATATAGGTTAGAAGCGCTCACGTGAGTGAGTGCGCAAGTAAGAAGAGCATCAGTGATACTTACATACGCGCTTGCTAACGCAAGTGCTTCTAAACCCTATCACTAGCACATACTCGCTGAGAGTTTGTGCCAGTAGTAAAGTTTAGCAGCGCTCACATTGAGTCCTAGTGATATAGGTTAGAAGCGCTCGCGTTAGCGAGTGCGAAAGTAAGAAAAACAACAGTAATACTTTCATCGCGCTTGCTAACGCAAGTGCTTCTAAACCATATCACTAGCATATACTCGCTGAGAGTTTTTGCCAGTAGTAAAGTTTAGAAGCGCTCACGTGAGTGCGAAAGTGAGAAAGAATAATGACAAACAAAGAAATAACCTTAGAAAAAGAAATCCGATTTTCCCAATCTATTTTATGGCACGACCAAAAAAAATATTACGATAAAAAAGGAATCGCCGCATGGGATGAAGACGTTCCATTTTATATCACCAGCAATCCCTTTATCGCCAAACAATATGCGCACATCGCCATCGGATTTATCCAAGACTGGCTACAAAAAAATCCCAATGCCAAAAACGATCCGTTTACATTTCTAGAATTAGGCGCCGGCACCGGACAATTCAGCTTTTATTTTTTAAAAAATTTGATCACCTTTCAAAAAATCCTACAACTCGATCATATTAAAATTCGTTACATCATGTCAGATGTCACATCAACTCCCTTTGAATTTTGGAAAACACACCACGCATTAAAACCATTCGTTGATTCTGGTGTATTGGAATTTATGGAATATGATTTATATCATGCGAATAATAGGTTAAAAACGAACAATCCCTTAATCATCATTGCCAATTATTTATTTGATTCCATATCAACTGATGTATTTACCGTGAATGATGGGAAATTATATGAATCATTGGTCACATTAAAAACCGACGCATCTAACTCGGATAACAATCATATCATCGATTGGACAAAAGTAGATATCAGCTATACCGAAAAATTAATTCAAGAAAAGTATTATCACAATGAATTCGACTCTATTTTATTTGATTACCCTAAAAATTTAATCGACACGCATTTTCAATTCCCCATCGCTGGTTTGGCAGCGCTTAAAAATTTACAAGCGCTCTGCAATAATCAATTTTTATTAATTACCTCTGATAAAGGCTATACCAATCTCGAAGAATTGGATCATTGCGAACATCCTGAATTAGATCATCACGGCAGTTTTTCTGTGATGGTAAATTATCATGCGATTGGCGAGTATCTCAAACAATCGGGTGGTGAACATATCATCCAAGCTTTCCGCGAAAATATTGTGACCGGTGTTTTTTCAAGTGGATTTCCTTTGAGCACATCACCTCAATTAAATCTCGCTACAAAACAAATGATTCAAGGTTTTAGTCCCACCGATTATTTTTTAATTTACGAACATTTTATTGCGCATTACAAAACATGTTCACTTGAAATCATGTCGTCCTATCTCAATTTATCAGGATGGGATCCTTATGTCTTTGATCATATCGCCGAATTTTTGTGTGATTTAGCAGATGAGGGTGATCCTGAAGTGATGTCCTATCTTTCTGAGCATATGCATTTAATCGCGGACAATTTTTATTTTTTACCGACGTCAGAAGATACTCTGTTTAATATCGGATTATTTTTTCAAAATGCCGGACAGTTTGATCACGCCATCACCTATTACCAACAATCAGAAAAATATTTTGGACAAAGTGATGTGGTTTTATTTAATATGGCCATGTGTTTGCATAGTCAAGAAAAAAACAGTGAAGCGATTGAACAATTACAAAAAGCCTTGGTATTAAATGCGGATGCTGAAGATGCAAAAGAATGGATTAAGGTGATTCAAAGTGAACAATAAACTTAACGTTTTTGTGCGCTATAGGGTTTAGAGGCCGAGTGTTAACGAATGCGAAAGGCTGATCGAAGAGGGATTGTTTTACAGGCTTTCGCATTTGCTTACGCGCGGCTTCTAAACCGTATGATCAGCAGATGCTTCGAGTGCAGCTTTTTTCTGATTCCTGGGGGATTTTATGTGGACATTTAAACTTATTGGTCTTTTGTTGATATTAAGCGCCACGTTATTGTCAGGCTTTTATCCTTTTTTTAAAAAATTCACTTCTGATAAAAATGCGGGTTTCCCCATTGCAGAATCACTCGCTGCCGGTGTGTTTTTAAGCGTTGCTTTAATTCACATGCTGGGCACTGCATCGGATCAATTTTATCAGCTCTCTTATCATTATCCTTTTGCATTTTTATTAGCAGGCATTACCTTTTTATTTTTATTATGGCTTGAACATATTGGTCGCGAAATTGCAGAACATAAAGGTGAGAGCAGCGGTGCGTTTGCTATTTTAGCGACGATTATGTTATCAGTGCATGCTTTTTTAATGGGCGCCGCATTGGGTCTAAGTGCTTCATTATCCATCGCAGTGGTTATATTATTTGCGATCTTAGCGCACAAATGGGCAGAGAGTTTTTCGCTCGCCATTCAAATCAATAAAAGTAATTTTAGTTTTAGAATGAATATCTTTTTATTCTGTATTTTCTCATTAATGACACCACTGGGTATTGTGTTAGGAACAACAGCCACAACACAACTTCATAATTATCCATTATTAGAACCTATTTTTAGCTCACTCGGTGCTGGTACATTTTTATATTTAGGCACACTGCATGGATTGGAAAATGCAACGCTCGTGAAAAAATGCTGCGATTTAAAGCGTTTTTATTTTGTAATTCTTGGGTTTGCGATTATGGCCGTTGTGGCGATTTGGACTTAATTTTTTTAAGTGTGACAATAATTTAATTCTGAATACCTCGCAGTTTTTCGTAGAGACGTCGATTTATCGCGTCTCAAATGCATGATTATCATCGGTGTTTGTAAATGCGCTGACATCTGAGTAAGTATTATTGACTATACGGCGAGGTAATTCTGAGATTTGAGACGCGATAAATCGACGTCTCTACGAAGTTCACGACAATTCAAAATTTGTGGGGATGCTTCAGAACGCTCGGCTTCTAAACTATATTATCAGCAAATGTGTCATGTGCAGTGTTTTTCTGATTAGCACAAATCTCGCCTACATTAACACACCATTAATTTATATCTATTTACACAAATGAATTGACCCCGATATAAATGTCTATAAAATAACCAGCATTATTCATTATTGTGGGAGATTGCACGTGAGTCGTTCTGAAATTAGGATAAATACTTATTTTGCAAATGACGTATCTTATTATAGAGCTGACGACGTAACAGCTGCCTGGAATCAGTTGTTTTCTATTGTGACCGAAAGGGATGCGCAATTAGCCACAGTTAATGCACAAACCGTAAGATATGAACACCAGCTCTCAGAAAATCGGCGCAAGCAAACAGAAAATCTGCACATACAAACTGAACTCCACAAAGAAAATCTGCGCATGCAAGCAGAAAATCTGCACATACAAACTGAACTCCAAGTAGCAAATCAATTAAGAACAACGTTTGAGTCAGAATTAACACTTCTCAGAAACCAACTCGCACAGTTTCAGGATTTACAGGCTCAGATTCAGAATTTACAGACTCAAATGGATACACAAAGAAATTTTTTAAGAATTGAACGAAGTGAAACAGATAAATTTAAATCAGCCGAAGGTAAACTGAAGATACAAAATGGAAATCTTTCAAATGAAAACACAGCGTTGAGAAAACAAATAAAAGTGATGGAATCATCAAATGAAAGATTGACTCGACGCGTAGCAGAATTAGAATTAAAAATCGAAGCAGATGATGTGGTGGTGTTAGGAAGATCTCCGGCGTTGTTTGCAGGTGGCGGCACAGCGGGATCACAGTCCTCGCCTACTTCTCGTGTTAATTTAGCAAGCAACACAGGAATGTAATATTCAGTTTTATCGAGATGGTGTGAGCGTGCGCCGTTCAATTTACTCGCTGGCTCGCTTATACCATCTTCTTTGGATCTACTGCTTTGTCAAACTCACTTTCAGATAAATACCCTAATGCCAGACACGCTTCTTTCAAAGAAGTGTTGTCTGTATAGGCCTTTTTCGCTATTTTCGCTGCTTTATCGTAACCAATTACTGGATTTAATGCAGTCACGAGCATCAAAGAATTTTTCACATAATGATCAATCACAGGCAGATTTGCTTTAATACCAACTACGCAATGTTCGGTGAATGATCGACACGTATCCGATAATAAATAAATCGATTGAATTAAATTGTAAATCATCACAGGTTTAAACACGTTTAATTCAAAATTACCTTGCGACCCTGCAAAACCAATCGTCGCATCATTACCAAACACTTGTGCGCACACCATCGTCATGGCTTCACTTTGCGTGGGATTTACTTTTCCTGGCATGATCGATGAGCCTGGCTCATTTTCAGGAATAATAATTTCCGCTAATCCGCAACGAGGACCGCATGCTAACCAGCGAACATCGTTCGCAATTTTCATTAATGCACACGCCAACGTTTTTAATACACCACTAAATAAAACCATTTCATTGTGTGCGGACAATGCTTCGAATTTATTTTCCGCAGAAATAAAATGTAATTTTGTTATTTTGGATATTTCTTCAGCGGCCTTGTCAGCAAATGCTTTCGATGAATTTATGCCTGTGCCAACAGCGGTGCCACCAATGGCCAAACGCAACAATAATTTTTTTGTTTGATTGATCGCGTCTAAACACGTATCTAATTGCGCGACATAACCTGAAAATTCTTGACCCAATGTTAATGGCACAGCATCTTGTAAATGCGTGCGACCAATTTTAATAATATCCTGGAATTCATGCTGTTTTTGTAATAATGCATCATGCAATATTTTTACGGATGGAATAAGTTGGTGTTCAATCATTTCACTCGCAGCGATATACATTGCCGTTGGAAAAGTATCGTTCGATGATTGCGACATATTCACATCATCATTCGGATGAATCGGATCTTTACTGCCCATCACACCACCGGCCATTTCAATCGCGCGATTGGAAATCACTTCATTCGCATTCATATTCGTTTGTGTGCCGGAACCGGTTTGCCAAATTTTCAATGTGAAATGCGCATCCAATTTATTATGAATGACTTCATCAGCAGCGAAGCAAATCAAATCACATTTGTCTTTGGATAATTTGCCAATGGCATTATTCGCAATCGCCGCTGCTTTTTTCAAAATGCCGAATGCACGAATTAATTCCGGCGGCATCATTTCGCGACCGATGGCAAAGTGATGATGTGAACGTCTGGTTTGTGCGCCGCCATACTCATTGGCAGGTACCTCAATTTCGCCCATACTGTCTTTTTCGATGCGGGTATTTACGGACATTCTGAATTCCTTCTGTTAGCCTTTTGAGGGCATTATAACGAATTTTAGCATTATGATAAGATTTTTAATTAAATACGGAGAAACATATGCCTGGAATGCAAAAATTTTTTACGAATGAATTGGCAAAACATAGAGATAATGCGTTGCATTATAGGGCGCAAGCTGAACGGTCTAGTCAGGAAAATAATCCGAATGCAGCGAGAATGGACTGGTCTAATGCGGCCCGTTATTGGTATTTTGTCGAAAAAGCCGCAATTACCAATAAAGAGATGCGAGATGAGGCCGGGAAACAAAAAGAATTTTGTATGAAGCATGCAGAGCTGATGTGCCCCAGAGCCGATTTGAACGGCCGACCTGCCCCTTAGGAGGGGGCTGCTCTATCCAACTGAGCTACCGGGGCGCGCGCGATCATTATGCTGATTTAATTGAATTTTCACAATGTTCAGATGTATTTTACTTCTATCCATTTTTGATTCCACGGTTTTTATAACTGCTTACAAAAATCAAAGAATCGCTGAACGCAACGTTTCTGCTGGATATATAGTTAGAGGCCGAGCGT